>CAZPJJ010000149.1:0-9009 GCA_964586535.1 uncultured Acidobacteriota bacterium
CGGCAGGTACGAGCGCCCGAAAGAGCGCGGCATCACGATCTCCCGTTGGCGCACCTCGCGGCTGCGTGCGAACAGCGAGTCCGCCGACGCCACGGGTGGCGGCGCTCGCCGCGCCACTGCGCGCTGCCGCGAGAATGGACCCCTGGCGGACGATCTGGTCGAGCTCGTCGGCATTCAGCAATCCGGGAGTCACTCCGAGCGTCTCCGCGTCGGTATGCGACACGGAGAGTAAATGTCCCGTGACGGAGCCATCCGGGGCGAGGGTGAAGAGCAAGCTCTGGTCGTCGCTGACGAGATAGGAAAGAACCCAGGTGTTTCGAGGAAGGCTGCGGGCGATCTCTCGTGCTCCGAGGACACGCTCACCGACGCTCGCTCGCACGGCGGGTGACGAGCTGCGAAGCGCGTCGTAGGCGGCCCGGTACTCGGCCTCCAGCGAAGCCAGATGATCGGCAGCATCAACGAGGGCGCCGTCCGCGAGCGACTTCAATCGCGTTTGGGCAATCTGCAACCGAAGCGCCTCCTCGCGCGCGCGCAGCGAGGGGTCTGCGCTGGAGAGATCGACGCGGCGGGCGCTGCGCTCGAGCTGATCGAGAATCGCGCGGGCGCGTCCTCGCTCGCTCGTGTGAAAGGCCTCTTCGATTCGTCCGGACTGCATCTGCCAAAGGGCCAGCGTTTCGTAGATGGCACGTCGCGAGCCGAGGTAGAGCGAGCGAACGAGTTCGGATCCGCCGCGCGCCGGCCGCAGGCTCTCCAGAACTTCGATCGCCTCCGTGAGGGTCGTCTCCGCCAAGAGCGAGTCGGTGGCGCGCTGATGCTCGGCGAGTGTTTGCATCGCCCGAATGTGGATGTCTGGCTCGGCGCCGCTCGTGGCGAGCCGCCGAACGATGGCTTCGAGATCGGTCCTGGGCGGATCCTCGCCGCTCTTGCGGCGAGCGATCCAGGCTTCCAGTTCCGAAGCCGTTGTTTCCGCGTTGTCGACGCCGAAGCGCGATTTCCGGAGGCTGGCCGCGCGATCGAAAAGAGCGATCGCGTCCTCCCATTCGCCTCGGGCAGCGGAAAGCCTTCCGCGGTCGTGAAGGCTATAGGCAAGGAGAGCGGGGTTCTCCTCGCCGGCGCGCTCGAGCAGGTCGGCCGCCTCGGAGAAGAGTGCGCGGGCTTCCGCGAATGCTTTGTCTTCGAGAGCAAGAACCCCAAATTGGTGCAGGAACTCGAAGCGTTCCGGACTACGGGCGTCCCAGCCCTCCTCGGCCAATTCTCTTGCACGTGCATAGAGCGGCCGCGCTTCGGCGAACTTTCCTTGAAATCGGTAAATTTCCGCAAGATTGAGATGCCCGATCGCCAGTCCTCGAACGTCGCGCTCGGCGGCATGGGAGCGAAGCTGCAGCGAAGTCATGAGGAGGGTTTCGGTTTCGGCGAAGTCACCGAGATCACGATGACACCCCGCGAGATTGTTCACGAAGACGGGGAGGTCGGCTCGGTCCTCGGGGGGGGCCGCTTCCACGTCGTCCACTAGCTCTCTCAGCAGCGCGCAACTCTCCTCGTATCGTCCAGCCAGGCGAAGGACCTCGGCCCGATAGGCGCCCGTCATTCGTAGCTCAGGCAGGTTCCCGATCGACCTCCAGCGCCCGCTGGCACCCTGGATGCGGGCATCGGCCTCGGCCAGAAGACCGGATCGCGCGAGCACGAGGGCGAGTTCACGTTCGGCGGCCGCGAGTCGCGGCGCAAGAGCGATGCTGACGTCGTTCCCTGCGCGGTCGAGGACGGCTTCTAGAAGCTCGCGTGACTGACGATAGCGGCCTTCCTCAAAAAGGAGTCCTGCACCTCGGAGAGCAAGATCGATGACTTTGGCGCGGGACTCCGCCGGGCCGCGCCGAGTTTCCTCAAGCGCAGCACGCAGATCCTCGATAGTGCGTTCGTCGATCGGCGCTGATGACTCGAGGCGGTTTTCGAGAGCGAGGACATCGACCGGCTTCTCCCGCGTGCTACACGCGGGTGTCAGCAATACCGCCAGGGCGAAGATGAAAATCCGTCGCGGGGTGCGCGCGAGACCGTCCATTGCGAACCTTCCCCAGGACGCCACGGAACGACCGACGAACCATTCTTCCGTCGCGTGGCGAGGTACCGTATGCTAGCGCGCATCGATCGAAGAGTCGCTCCGCTCGGTAGGGTGATGCGTTCAAGGGTCTCCGAAGCGCGAAGCTGACAGTTCGGTCAAGTCGAGATGATTTCCAGAGGGGGGGCGAAGTGGATGCGAAGAGGCTCTGTCTTGCCGGTCTCGTGCTCGTGGTTTGACCGTTCCGCTCTTCGGTCGACACTCCGATGCTGAGAAAATGCAAATCCTCGCCGAGGAGGGCGAGACGTGATGCGATCGAGAAGAAGGAACCCCTCGGCCATGGCGGACGGACTCGCGTGGACCTGGGCGGACTCCGCGGGGCCCGAGGGCCATGGTCGTTCGGGCCGGTGTGTGGCCGCGGAGCGGAAGGAAGCGGTCCCGCGGCTGATGGCTGGAAAGGCGTCGGTCAATCGGTAGGCTCATCGTTTCGGCGTGCGGCCGGAAACAATCCAGGGCAGGCGGCAAGCGGGGCTCGAAGCGCTTGAGGACTCTTTCCGGCAGGGCACCTAGAAAAGTCCGTGTGAATTGGAACTCGAGCGTGGACGCACGACGCTGGAGAATGTCGCATCGCGCTCGACGATGAGGAACGAGTTGATGGTGAGGGCCATGCGCGAGTTCTCTCGTCCGCCCGACATGACGCGAGGATGAGTCGCGATACCATCCGGGGTTTGGCCTCCATCGCGCTGTTCTGTGAGTCCTTCGCCTGGATACGAGGGTCGTGCTTGGCCGCCCTCAAGACGCCAACACCGGGGAACGGGGCCGCGATCGTCGAGCATCGCGGGGCGTGGATCCAGACGGAGAAACTGCTCGAGGCGGTTCGCGAGAAGATCGCTGACAACCCGGCGTGTGGTGTGAGGAAGGTTCGGGTGTCGCTTCGGCGCCGCGCACAACCGCGAGTTTCCGAGGGGATGGCGCTTCCCCTGCGAGGGAATAGGAGTCGGTTCACACGTGACGATCTCGTCGCCTACTTCGGCCACGAGAGGCTGAAGTTGCCGATGAGCGCGATCGAGCCCGCGTTGGCGAGGATCGCGCGCGGTGTGGAGACGTGGCCGGCGTGGATCGAGAGGAGCTTTTTGCCACTGGAGGCGAAGTCTCGATACCTCGCGCTGATCGAGGAACGGCGAAAGCGGCTGGGGATGTGAAGCAGGGCGGCGGGAGAGCGACCGACGAATCACGGTTGCCGCTGCCGCCTGACGCGCTGGAGATCGTCCCCGCGACCCGCGTCGCGAGCGGTCCTTTCGCTCCGTGATCCGCTCGCTGCTCGCGGATCGTGAAGCGACTACCGCATCAACCCCTCCCCGTGCAAACACTAGGCGATTGACCTACGTCACCACGGCACGTACAGTCACCGGGTTCATGTTGGGAGGCAGACGAACATGCGAATCGCTGTTGTTAGATCGCTCGGGAATCGCGTGCCCGTTGCGGCTTCGGTCGTCCTCTTCCTTGCTCTCTCATTCCTCGCTCCACCTTCGATGCTCGCATCCACCCCCGGCGACGAACCCACCGTGACGCTCGTCGCGGACGGCAAGCGCAAGGCGAAGCGGTTCCTCTACGCGCTGGAGTTCAAGGCGACGGAGACGTGCGAGGTGCTGATCGGCGGTCAGAATGCGGGCGTACTGAAAGCGGGTGAGGTGCAAACGGTGCCTGTCCCCAAGAAGGGGGAATATGTCATCGATGCACGTAGCACGGTGGATGGCGCGCGGTGGATGCGGCATGTCGAAGTAAAGAAGGTGGGCGCGAATGCGGTCGAGATCGACTTCGACGCGGCGCGGAAGGAGCACGAAGAAGTCTCAAGGCTGCTTGCGGAGGGTAAGCCGCTGATCTTGGGACTGGGCGACAGGAGTATCACGATCCCGAGGATCATCGAGGAATCCAAGGTGCTCCCGGAGTATCCAGTAGTCGATCTCAAACTGAATAGGCCGGCGAGGGTCTTCGTCCAGGTGATCATCGAAGCCGACGGTCGCGTGACGAATCCGAAGGTGGTCAGCGCAGACCCCGATGAACCGCGGTTCAAGGACGCGGCGGTTGCGGCAGTCACGAAATGGCGATACGAGCCGGCGCGATATCACGGCGAAGCGGTCCCTGTGACATTCGCGATTGGCGTGCACTTCAACATCGAGGAGAACCTACCGGCCCCACGCGACGGTGAGCCGCGCCGGCGCCGGTGAAGCACGGCTGAGGAGACCCGCGTCGAGTCCGCGATGCTGCTGGGAGTGACGCTGACCGCGGATCGAAGCCGCGCTCGTCCATCGGGTCGTCGCTTCCTATTTCGTCTTACTTTCTCTTGCGCTTAAACAAATTTCTCCCCCCAGATTTCGCAGCACGCACATTCGCATCGCCGTATCAGTCCTCGCATAACTCGTGGCAGGTGCACGTTTACGGGCATCTCGAGAGTGTGCGGGAGGGCGTCATGAAGGGGTGCGGAAGTACTCAGGGAAGTGCCTCGCGTTGGTCAGCGCTTTTGGTCATCGGCCTGCTGGCAGCGCTTTTCGGGGATGCGCGGGCGCAGACGGCCGTCCCGGCGGGCACGATCTCGACGGACACGACGTGGACGCTGGCGGGATCGCCGTACACGCTCGGCGGGACGGTGACGGTCGAGGGCACGGACGGCCCCGACGGGGTCACGACGCTCACGATCGAGCCGGGGGTAGTGGTGCGGATCCCCGCGAGCGCCTTCCTCAACATCGGTCTCTCCCAGCCAGGTGCCCTCATCGCGGACGGCGACGCCGCGGGCGGACCGCTCCCGATCACGTTCACGAACGCGGACGCGACGCCGGCGCCAGGAGACTGGCGATCGGTGTGGCTGCGGGGAAACACGCAGGCGACGTCGATCCTGCGCAATGTGATCATCGAGTACGCGGGGCAGATTTCGGGCGACCCGGGGCTTCGGATCGGGACGGGTGCGGTGACGGTGCCGCTCGAGCGCGTCACCGTGCGTGAGAGCGCGCGGGCGGGTATCAGCTACGATTCGGGCGGAGTATCGATCGAAGAATGCACCTTCTCGGGTAACGCCTCCTTCGACTTGACCTTCGCGAGCCAGGCCTCGATCGTCGGGGGCGTCACGAACAGCACGGGCATCGAGGCGATCGACTATGCGGGGGTCAATCCGCGCATCGATTATTCGGGCAACAGCTTCACGAATTGGGGTGCGCTCGCTTCGACGATCGATCCGGACGACGCAGGGACCTTCTCGACGCAGAACACGTTCTCGCTCGCGCCGGACGCGGTGACTGAACTGGTCGCGGGAACCGTCGCGCGGGATGCGACATGGTCGGCGGCTCAAGGGCCCTGGCGCGCGAATGGATCGATCAGCGTCCAAGGGACGGATGGCGGCGACGGCGTGACGACGCTCGTGTTGGCGCCCGGAACCGAGATCCGCATGCCCACGTCGGCGTTCTTCGATGTGGGCACGAGCCAGCCCGGCGCGCTGATCGCGGATGGCGACGCCGCGGGCGGTCCGGCGCCGATCGTCTTCACGACGGCCGCGGCGGCCCCCGCGCCGGGAGGCTGGCGCTCGCTCTGGCTGCGCAGCAACGCGGCCGCGACGAGCATCCTGCGCAACGTCATCGTGGAATACGCAGGGCAGTTCAGCTCTGAAGGCGCGCTTCGGATCGGGACCGGAACCGTGACGGTTCCGCTGGAGCGCGTGACGGTACGCGAGAGCGGCGGAAAGGGGATCGCCTACGACAGCGGAGGCGTGTCGATCGACGAGTGCACGTTCGCCGGCAACGCGTCCTTCGACCTCGACTTCGTCAGTCAAACTTCGATCGTGGGCACGGTGACGGACTGCGCCGGAATCGAGGCGATCGACTACGCGGGCGTCAATCCGCGCATCGACTATTCGGGCAACAGTTTCACGAACTGGGGTGTGCTGGTCTCGACGATCGATCCGGACGATGCGGGGACGTTCTCGACGCAGAACACGTTCTCGCTCGCTCCGGGCGCGGTGACCGAACTCGTCGCGGGAACGGTGTCGCGGGATGCGACGTGGGGGACGGCTCAGGGACCTTGGCGCGCGAGTGGAACGATCTCGGTGCAGGGGACGGACGGCGGTGACGGAGTCACGACGCTCGTGTTGGCGCCCGGGACCGAGATCCGCATGCCCGCATCGGCGTTCTTCGATGTGGGCACGAGCCAGCCCGGCGCGCTCATCGCTGATGGCGACGCCGCGGGCGGTCCGGCGCCGATCGTCTTCACGACGGCCGCGGCGGTTCCCGCGCCGGGAGGCTGGCGCTCGCTTTGGCTGCGCGGCAACACGCGGTCGACGACGATCCTGCGCAACGTCATCGTGGAATACGCGGGGCAGTTCGGCTCTGAGGGCGCAATTCGGATGGGGACGGGAACCGTGACGGTTCCACTCGATCGGGTGACGGTGCGCGAGAGCGGCGGAAAGGGGATCGTCTACGACAGCGGCGGCGTCTCGATCGACGCATGCACGTTCGCGGACAATGCGTCTTTCGACATGGAGTTCCTCAATCAGGCATCGATTGCGGGGGCCGTGACGAACAGCGCCGGGATCGAAGCGATCAACTATTCCGGGACGAGTCCCCGTATCGACTATTCGGGCAACAGCTTCACGAACTGGGGTGCGCTCGTTTCGACGATCGATCCGGACGACGCGGGGTCGCTCTCGACGCAGAACACGTTCGCGCTGGCCGCGTCACCAATCACGGACTTGGTGGCGGGCACGGTCGCCCGCGACGCGACGTGGGGGATCAGTCCAGGTCCCTGGCGGCCGACAGGAACGATATCGGTGCAAGGAACCGATGGTGGTGACGGTGTCACGACGCTCGTGCTGGCTCCTGGAACCGAGATCCGGATGCCGGCGTCGGGCTTCTTCGAGGTCGGCACGTCGCAACCCGGGGCGCTGATCGCCGACGGCGACGCGTCCGGGGGGCCGGCGCCGATCTTGTTCACGAGCGCGGCGGCGACGCCGGCGCCCGGAGATTGGCGCTCGCTCTGGTTCCGGTCGAATGCCACGTCGGCATCGCTGCTGCGCAATGTCGTCATCGAGTACGCAGGTCGTTTCGCCGGTGACCCCGCGCTGCGCCTCGATGCGACGAGCGCAACGGTCGTGGTGGACGGCGTGACCGTGCGCCAGAACGGCGCCGATGGCGTTGGCTATGGCGCAGGCGGAGTCTCGGTCACGGACAGCACTTTCTCCGGGAATGCCGCGGCCGACATTTCCTATGCAAACAACGCGAGCATCTCCGGAAGCGTGACCGGCTGCGCGGGTCTCGAGTCGATCGATTATGCGTCGATCGCCCCGCGGGTGAGCCACACGGGGAACGAGTTCGTCAATTGGGGAGCGCGGGTTTCGACGATTTCCCCTCTCGACCTCGACGATCTGTCGCGGCAGAACACGTTCGATCGCGTCACGGGAGCGACCGTCGATGTGCTCGCCGGTATCGTCGATATCGACGCGACGTGGGGACCGGCGCCTGGGCTCTATGACGTCTTGGGGACGCTGACGGTGGCGGGAAGCGCCGGCCCGGACGGGGTTTCGACGCTGACGCTCGACCCCGGGGTGACGCTGCGCTTCTCCACCAACGACCGGTTGCTGATCGCGAGCGGAGGGCCCGGCGGGCTCGTCGCGAACGGCTCCGCGACCGCGGGCGGACGCGTCACGCTGACGAGCACGAATCCCGCGGGCGGCGCGGGGGCGTGGACGGGCGTGCAGGTCGGCAACTCGACGGGGCGAACGACGCTGCTCGAAACGACGATCAGCAACGCGACGACGTGCTTCAACAACGGCGGCGGGACGGTGGACGCCATCGACGGGCTGGCGCTCAATCGATGCACGACGGGAATTCTTCTCGCGCAGGCGAGCCCGACGCCCACGACATGGCAACGTATCGATGTTCGTAATGCTTCGATCGGTATCGATGTGACGGGCAGCGCGAACCCGGTGATTCGGAATTCATCGCTCACGGGTTCAACGTTCGCGGTACGCAATACGAATCCTTCCCAGGCGTGCGTGGACGCGCAGGAGAATTGGTGGGGCGATCCGGACGGGCCGACGGGATCGGCGCCGACGCAGGGCTGCGAGACCGAGACGCCTCCCGGGACGAGCGGCTCCGCAATCACCGAGGGCGTGCTTTTCGGGAATTTCCAGAGCGAGCCGTCCGACGACGGTGACCCGGTTCCGCGCGACGACGGCGACGGCGTGACGGATCCGTGCTCGGGCGGCGCGACGACCGACTGCGACGACAACTGCCCGATCGTGCCGAATCCTTCGCAGGAGGATAGCGACGGAGACGGCGTCGGCGACGCGTGCGACGAGAATCCGGTGCTGCGCGTGTCGACGGATCCGGCGGACTTTGCGGACTTCGCGGTGATTCAGGAGGCCGTGGATGCCGCGTTCCAGTCGGGAACGCGCATCGAGGTCTTCCCGGGATTGGGGCCGGCGTACTTCGAGAGCGTGCGCCTCGACCGGCCGCAGGTTTTCTCGCTCGTGGGCGTGCAGGGTGCGAGCACGGGGCCGATCGTCGTCGACGGCGGCTCGCAGGCGGCGCTGCGCTTCCTCGAGAAAGCGGGGACGCGGCGGCACATCCTCTACGACATGACGGTGCGCGGTGGAACGGGAGTACAGATCGGCGTGGACACCGAGATGCGGCGGCTGATCTTCGATCAGGTGAGCGGCGCGGCGGTCGATGTCGATGGAGGAAACTCGGTTCTTTACGACTCGTTCATCGCGAACGCGGCGCGCGGCGCCGACGTGGCGAGCGGCGGGGCGGTGACGTTCTCGCGCGTGACGATCGAAGGCGCGACGGATGCCGGAGCGCTGTCGGCGGGCGAGGCGATCCTGGAGAACGTGGTGATCGCAGGCGGCAATGGCGGTGACGGCGTGCGCTTGGCCCCGGGCGGCTCGGCGACGGTGCGCTACGCGACGATCG
>CAZPJJ010000150.1:0-8957 GCA_964586535.1 uncultured Acidobacteriota bacterium
GCGACCGGTAAGCCGCCCGCCGGGCCCGTCCCCGGGGCCCCTCGTCCGAGCGTCGGTACCGCTTCCGGCTCGAGAGTGAAAGAATGCGCGGCGCACGTCGGGGCCGCAGGGTGAGTGAGGGTAGGGCGGCCACCCGGCGTTGGATGGACAGAGGGAGCGGGGCATGGGCCGGTTCGGAGCGTGGCTGGGACGAATGACCTCGGTGCAGCGCGGCGAAGTCGCGCCCGCGGCGTTCGCGTTCTGCTACATCTTCTTGATCATCGCGTCCTACACGCTGCTCAAGACGGTCCGCGACTCGCTTTATATCAGCGAGTACGGGGCGGTGAAGCTGCCCTATGTGATGATCGGCATCGCGGTCCTCGTCGGGATCTTCGTCGACCTCTACATTCGTCTCTCGCGCCGCGTCGCGGTCGAGCCGCTCACGGCGGGAACGCTCGTCTTCTTCATCGCGAATCTCGGCTTTTTCTGGATGCTCGCGCGCAACGACACGCCGTGGCTCTACCCCCTGCTTTACGTATGGGCCGGGTGCTACGGGGTCATCGCCCCCGTGCAGTTCTGGACGATCGCCAACGACGTGTTCAGCACGCGCGACGCCAAGCGTCTCTTCGGCGTCGTCGGAGCGGGCGGCATTCTGGGCGGATTCGTCGGCGGAAAGACGGCGAGCCTGCTCGCCGCGAAGCTGGGGACCGTCAACCTGCTGCTCATCGTGGCCGGAATCCTCGTCGCGGCGAGCATGCTCGCGCTGCTGCTCTTCCGCTACCGGATGCCCGAGGCCGAAGGCGCGAAGCGCGAGCGCCGTCCCACGTCGCTGCGCGAGAGCGTCGCGGCGATCGCGCGCTCGCGTCATCTGCGGGTGCTCGCGGGCCTGGTGTGGGTCGGCGCACTCTCGACGACGATCATCGATTACCAGTTCAAGGCGGCGGCGGGCGGGGCGGGATTCACCCGCGACGAGCTCACCATCTTTTTTGGCAACGCCTACGGGTATTTCTCGCTCGCGAGCTTCCTCGTCCAGGTCTTCGTCGTCCGGCTGGTCTTCCGCCGCTTCGGACTGGGGATCGCGATCGTCATGCTGCCGATCGCGCTCTTCGGCGGCACGCTGACCTTCATGCTCGCCGGGACGCTCTGGGCGGCGACGTTCATGAAGGCCGGCGACGGCGCGCTGAAGCACTCGATGGATCGTTCCAGCAAAGAGCTCGCCTACCTGCCCGTGCCGCGCGCTCTGAAAGTGCAGGCGAAGTCGGCGATCGACATGGTCATGGACCGCCTCGGCGACGGCACGGGCGGCATCGTCCTGCTCCTGCTGGCCACCACGCTCGAGATCGGCGCGCTGCCGATCGCGGTCGTGAACGCGGTCTTCCTCGGCATCTGGCTCCTGCTCGCGTTCAAGGTGCGGCGCTCGTATCTGGACGAGCTCTCCGACTCGATCGCGCGCGGCGAAATCGACGAGAGCGTGCCCACTGTTTCGCTGCGCGATTCGGACGCTCGGCTGGCGTTGGTGCGCGCCCTGCGGGATCCCGATCCGGGGCGCGTGGTCGCGGCGCTCGAGATCGCGGCGCTCGCTCCCGGAGACGACCTCAAGCCCGAAATCGAGCGCTTGGCGCGTGAGGGCGTTCCCGAGGTGAAGCACCGTGCGCTCGGGCTCCTGCTCGAGCCGAACGCGGAGCACCTGCCTTCGGGGATCGCCTCCCACCTCGAGGCCGACGACCAGGATCTGCTCGTCAAGGTCTTCGACATCGTGCTCGCGCAGGACGAAGAAGAACTGCGCCAGCGCGCGATCGCGCTCATGGGCGACGGCTCGCCCGAAACGCGCGGCGCCCTCTTGGCACTCCTCGTGCGGCGCCTGGGCGGCGACTTCGCTCCCGTCGCCGACACGATGATGACGGCGCTCATCTCGCCGCGGACGCCCGCGACGGTCCGCGAGGCGGCGGCCGTCGCGCTCGGCTTGCTGCCCGCGTCGTCACCCTTGGCGGTGAATCTCGGCGCGCTGATGAGCGACCCCGACGCTGCCGTGCGGGCGCGTGCCGCCGAGAGCGCCGGCCGGCTGGGCTCCGCGGAACTGGCGCCTTCGCTCGTCCATCTGCTCGGCGAAGCGATGACGAGGGGTGCCGCCCGCCGCGCCCTTCTCGCGCTCGGTCCCGAGGCTGTGCCTGTGCTTCTCGCCGCGCTCGCGTCGCCGCGCACGGATCCGGCGGTGCGCACGCGCATCCCCCGGCTGCTCGCAGACATCGACAGCGGCACGGCGATCGAAGCGCTCATCGTCGGGCTCGGGTCGGATTCGGTGCCTCTCTTCGAGGCGTGCCTCGATGCCCTCGTGCGCGTCCGGCGCGGCGCCCCCGAAACTCCGCTCGGCGACGTGGATCGCGTTCGCGAGCGCGTCATGGCGGAAGTCGCGCACGCCGAGAGCATCGGCCGGCTCGTGCGCGCGGTCCGATCGGTGAAGAGCAGCGAGAGCGAGTTCCTCGCCGGGGCGCTCGACGAAGCGCTCGAACGATCGCTCGAGGTCGTCTTCAAGTTGCTCGAACTCTGCCATTCGCCGCGGCAGATCTCGCGCGTCCGCAAGAACGTCACCAACTCGAACAAGGTCCAGCGCGACAACGCGCTCGAACTGCTCGAGACCTTGTTGCCCCGCGAGATCTCCGTGCGCCTGCTTCCGCTCGTCGAGAGCGTGGTCCAGGGCGGACCCGCGATCCGCTCTTCCTTCGAAGAGAGCATCGCCGAGAACAAAGAGCTGGCGCTGCAGGGCGCGCTCGCCGAACTCTCGCGCAGCCGCGATCCCTGGCTGGCCGCGTGCGCGATGAACGTCGCCGGCCGCTATGGCTGGCCCGGCGCCGTCGAGGCCGCGGTGGCGAGCCTCTCCGCCGGCGATGCCGCGCTGCGTTCGGAGGCCTCGCGCGTGCTCAGCCGCGACAACGACCTCGGCATCGCCGCCAACGGCGCGATCACTCTGGTCGACAAGGTCATCGCGTTGCGTTCGATCGATGCCTTCCGCGCGGTGGGGACGCGCCAGCTCACGCACGTGGCACGCGTCGCACGCGAGCGCAGCTTCCTGCCCGGCGAGGTGCTCTTCGCCGAGGGCGACCCGCCGGGGGCGCTCTTCTTCTTGCTCGACGGTACGGTGGGGCTGCGCCGGGCGAACGAGCCCGCCGGCACGGTGGAATCCGGCTCGGCCCTCGGGACGTGGTCGCTCTTCGACGATCAGCCGCGCGCGATGGGCGCGGTCGCGCTCGGCCACACGAAGACCCTCGTCGTCGAGCGCGACGACTTCTACGACGTTCTCGCCGAGCAGCCGGGGATCGTCCGCTCGCTCATGGCCGACATGGGACGGCGGTTGAAGCTGGACTTCGTCTGAGTCGATCCTTGAACCGTGCCGCGGAATGCGGTTTAAAACGAGCCAATACGGACCATCGGGGAAACGCGCCACGGTCTGCCCGACACCGGCACGGGCGCTGCCCCGCACCGTTCGAGGGGGCGAATTACGCACTTCGCGGGATCGGTTCTATCATCCTCGCCGAAAGGGACGAACCGCGATGGATCGAAACTTGGTCCGCTTTGCATCCCTGCCGCTGCTCGCGCTGGCCCTCGCGGCTCCCGCTTGGGCCGCGGAGGCGGCTGCCGCTTCGGGCGCCCTCGCGTCCGCGGCGCGTCCGCTCCGTGACATCGACGCCCCGCGCGTCCGCGAGGTCGTCGCGTCGACGGGAGCGAAGGCCGTGCTCGTCAACGTCTGGGCGACGTGGTGCCTCCCGTGCCGGGAGGAGATGCCCGACCTCGTGCGCCTGCACCGCGAGTACAAGGCGCGCGGCTTCGAGCTCGTGCTCGTCTCCGCGGACTTCGCCGATCAGCGCCAAGAGGCCGCGAACTTCCTCGCCGAGCAGGGCGTCGACTTCGACTCGTACCTGAAGCGGCAGAAAGACCAGGAATTCATCGACGGGATCGACCCGCGTTGGGGCGGCGCCTTGCCCGCGAGCTTTCTCTACGACGCGAAGGGAAACATCGTCGCGTTCTGGGAGGGCAAGGTGACCTTCGAAGAACTCCAGGGGAAGCTGCTCGAGCTTCTCTGAGTCCGGCGGGCTCCGCGAGAGATCGCGCGATGCCCAGGAGACCACGACCGATGAAGAAGTTCTCACTCGCTCTCGCCATCATCCTCTGCGCCCTTGCACCCGCATTCGCGGGCGAACCGCTCGCGATGGGCGGCGGCGCCCCCTCCGCCGACGTCAAGATGCTCTCCGTCGACGGCAAGGAGGTCTCGATCAAGGACGTGATGGGCGCGAAGGGCACGCTCGTCATCTTCACCTGCAATCACTGCCCCTACGTCAAGGCCTGGGAGCAGCGCACGGTCGCGCTCGCCAACGAATTCGCCGCCCAGGGCGTCGGCGTGATCGCGATCAACTCCAACGACCCCTCCAAGAACGCCAGCGACAGCCTCGACGAGATGAAGGCCCGCGCGGCGCGGCTCGCCATGAAGTACCCCTACGTCGTCGACAAGGGCTCGGTCGTAGCGAAGGCCTTCGGGGCGACCCGCACTCCCGAGTACTTCCTCTTCGACGCCGCGGGGAAGCTCGTCTATCACGGCACGATCGACGACAATCACGAGGACGCTTCGAAGGTCGAGAAGACTTGGCTCAAGGACGCGCTGGCGGCCATCGTCGCCGGCAAGGCCGTCGCCGAGCCCAAGTCGAAGGCGCTCGGTTGTTCGATCAAGTTCTACTCGTGATCTGATCCAAGCGGATCACGTCGCCGGAGGACACCGTGACCGCTCCGCTCCGTCTCTCGCCTCGCGATCACATGCGGGGCACGTTGCGGGTCCCCGGCGACAAGTCGATCAGCCATCGATCCCTGTTGTTTGCAGCCCTCGCGCGCGGCGCCAGCCGCGTGCGGGGGCTTTCTCCTGGCGAGGATGTCCGGTCGACGCGGCGCGCTCTCGAAGCGCTCGGCGTGACGACGCGCGACGAGGGCGGCGCCGTCGTCGTCTTCGGCCGCGGCTGGGACGGCCTCGATCGCGATCCAGGACAGGATCCGCTCACCATCGATTGCGGCAACTCCGGGACCACCGCCCGCCTGCTGCTCGGACTGCTCGCGGGAAGGCGCGGCCGCTATCGCCTCGTCGGCGACGCGTCGCTCTCGCGCCGGCCGATGGCGCGCGTCGCCGAACCGCTGCGGCGCATGGGCGCGCGCATCGAGGGCGGCGACACCCTGCCGCTGGTCGTCGAGGGCGCCCCGCTGCGTGCGCTGGACTTCGACTCGCCGGTCGCGAGCGCGCAGATCAAGAGCGCCCTCGTCCTCGCCGGGCTGCAGGCGGAGGGAAGCGCGCGTCTCACGGAACCGACGCTCTCGCGCGATCACACCGAGCGGATGCTCGCCCCGATGGGCGCTCCGTTGCGGCGACGTACGGACGGCCAGGGCCGGCCGGAGGTTCTCGTGGAGGGCGGTTGCCACGAGTTGCGTGCCATCGACTTCGATGTCCCGGGTGATCCCTCGTCCGCCGCGTACGCGATCGCTCTTGCTTGCCTCTTGCCCGAAAGCGACGTGCGCGTCGCCGCCGTCTCGCTCAACCCGACGCGCACCGGCTTCTACCGCCTGCTCGCTCGCATGGGTGCCGATCTGCGCAGCGAAGTGGCGTCGGAGACGGGCGAGCCGCAGGGCACGCTCAGGGTGCGCACGTCTGCGCTGCGCGGGATCGATGTCGGCGAAGCGGACGTCGTCGACGCGATCGACGAGATCCCCCTGCTCGCCTGCGTCGCGGCGCGCGCGGAGGGGACGACGCGAATCACCGGCGCCGGCGAGCTGCGCGTCAAGGAGTCCGACCGTATCCGCGAGACCGTCGGGTTGCTGCGCGCGTTCGACGTCGACGCCGAGGAAGTTTCCGACGGGATTCTCGTCCGCGGCCCCTGGCCGATCGCGCCGGCGAACGTCGATGCCAAGCACGACCATCGCATCGGCATGTGTGCGGCGGTGCTCGCCTCGCTCGCGCACGGCGAGAGCGAACTCACCGGCGCGGAGTGGATCGCGATCTCTTACCCCGGGTTCTTCGAGGATCTCGACCAGCTCTCGCGCTGACGACACCTACGGGGCGATGCGGTCGATCGGGATTCCGTGTTGCTCGCACCAAGCCTCGAAGACCTCGATGTCGCGCCAGATCTGCTGCATGAGATCGGCGGGCGACTCGAACTTCATCTCGGCGCGGACGCGCTCGAGGAAGGCGAGCTCGGCGCGGGAGCCGTAGAGATCGCCGGCGAAGCCCGAGAGGAAGGTCTCGATGGTGACGCGGCCGCCGCCGAAGGTCGGGCGCAGGCCGACGTTCGTGAGGCCGTGGAGCGTCGTGCCCGGCCACGTCATGCGCGTCACGTAGACGCCGCGCTCGGGGAGGAACTCGTTCTCGGGCGCGAGATTCGCCGTCGGCAGGAGCACCTGCCGGCCGCGACCCTCGCCGTGGACGATCGTGCCGACGAGGGTGAACGGTCGTCCGAGCAGGCGGGCGGCCTCACCGACCTGCCCTTTCTCGAGCACGCGGCGGATCCGCGACGCGGAGACGCGCTCGTCACCGTCCTGGACGGGCTCGACGGCGTGCGCCGTGAAACCGAGTTCGGCGCCGAGCTTGGCGAGCAGCGCGACATCGCCGAGGCGGCCGCGCCCGAAGCGGAAGTCGGGGCCGATGTGCACCTCGCGGACGCCGATCGCTGTGCCGAGGATGTCGCGGGCAAAGGACTCGGGCGGCATCGCGGCGAGATCTTTGTCGAAGGGGATCACGACAACGGCGTCGATACCCAGCGTCTCGAGGATCGCGAGCTTCTGCTCTTCGGTGAACATCAGCCGTGGCGCGCGATCGGGGGCGAGCACGCGAAGCGGGTGCGGATGGAAGGTGACGACGACCGCCAAGCCTCCGACCGCGCTCGCTCGCTCGCGGACCCGCTCGATGATCGATTGGTGCCCGAGGTGCACGCCGTCGAAATTGCCGCAGGTCGCGATCACGGCGCGGCCCGCGGGCAGTCCGATGTTCGTGCGGCGTCGTACGACGATCACGTCCAGTGCTCTCCGATGTAGAGGCCTGCCTGCAACGCGGCGTTGGCGTAGAGCCCCGCGACCACGTCGTCGATCATGATGCCCCAAGAACCGGGAAGGCTCTGGAGCTGGCGGCAAGGCCAGGGCTTGGCGATGTCGGTGGTGCGAAAGAGCGCGAAAGCCGCGAGGAGCGCGAAGGGACCGGGCGCGACGCCCGTGGTGGTGATGAGCGTGCCCGCGACTTCGTCGATGACGACGCAACCGGGATCGACGGCGCCGAAGCGCTGCGGGGCTTTGGCCGAGGCCCAGAGACCCACGATGACGGCGGCGAGCGCCGCGAGGGCGTGGATCCACACCGAGCCCATCCACCAGAGCAGCGCGACGACCGGCAGGGCGGCGAGCGTGCCGAAGGTGCCGGGGCACCAAGGGAGGCGGCCCGCGCCGAACCAAGTCGCGAGGATCGTACGCATCGAGATCACGGGACGGGTGCTTTCGCGAGGCGCGTGCGGAGTTCGTGGGGAGCCGCGTCGACGATCTCGACGTGGGCGAAGCTGCCGGCGGCGAGAGCGGCGGCGCCCTCGATGACGACGCGGCCGTCGACGTCGGGGGCCTGCCCGGCCCAGCGGCCCTCGGCGTGCTCGGGCTGGTCCTCGCAGGGGCCTTCGATGAGCACCTCGAGCCGTGCGCCGAGGCGGGCGCGGTTGCGATCGAGGGCGGTCGCGGCGGCGATCTCCTCGAGGATCGTCTTGCGCTCTTCCTTCACGTCGGCGGGGACGTCGTCGTCGAGGTCGTAGGCCGAGGTGTTCTCCTCGTGCGAGTAGGTGAACACGCCGACGGAGTCGAATCCGGCCTCTTCGACGAAGGCGCAGAGCGTCTCGAATTCGTCGTCGGTTTCGCCGGGGAAGCCGACGATGAAGCCCGAGCGCATACCTGCACCGGGCATGGCTTCGCGAAGCGCGCCGAGCTGCGTCAGGTAGGTCTCGGCGGTGCCCGGGCGGCGCATGCGGCGCAAGACATCGGGATGCGCATGCTGCAGCGGCAGGTCCACGTAGGGGACGATCCGGCGAGAGCCGGCGACGGCGTCGAGGAAGCCGCGCGAGATGCGCCCGGGGTAGAGGTAGTGAATGCGGATCCAGCGCGGCGCGTCGTCCTGCGCGTCGATATGCCGGACGAGCGCGGCGAGTCCGTCCTTGAGGCCGATGTCGCGGCCGTAGCCGGTCGAATCCTGCGCGATGAGGTTGGCTTCGACGACGCCGTCGGCGGCGAGGCGCGCGAGCTCGTCCCCGAGATCCTCGAAGGAGCGTGAGCGGACGCGGCCGCGGAAGGTCGGGATCGCGCAGAAGCCGCAATTCTGGTCGCAGCCCTCGGCGATCTTCACGTAGGCGGTCCAGGGCGGAGAGAGGCGCACGCGGGGGTTGGTGCCGTCGAAGAGCAGCGTGGCGGCGCCGGCGAGCGCTGTGCGTCGCGGGGCCGGCGTGGGGGATGTGGGCGAGAGGGCCGGCAGCCGCTGCACGGGCGAGCCGGCGGGGGCGGATTCGCGGATGCGGCGGGAGGCGTCGCGGAGGTCGTCGAGGCCGACGAAGGAGTCGATCTCGGGGATCTCGGTCGCGAGGTCGGTGCCGTAGCGCTGCACGAGGCAGCCCGCGGCGACGACCTGCCGGTGCGGGGCGCCGGCTTTCCATGCGGCCGCATCGAGGAGCGCCTCGACGGATTCGGCGCGGGCACGGTCGATGAAAGAGCATGTGTTGACGACGAGCGTGTCGGCGTCGTCGGGGCTCGCGACGAGCTCGAAACCGTCGGCCTGAAGGCGTCCGAGGATGAGTTCGCTGTCGACTTGGTTCTTGGGACAGCCCAAGGAAACCAGAGCGACGCGCGGCCGGGGAGTGCCCGTGGTAGGGGCGGGGGGATCGGGTTTTGTCGGTATGGGCATCGCGGGGCTCTCGGGGGGGCGCGCGGGGGCT
>CAZPJJ010000151.1:0-8936 GCA_964586535.1 uncultured Acidobacteriota bacterium
ACTTCTCGAGACCCACCTTTGTCCACGACTTGCCGCCGTTGACGGATTTATAGAGCCCGTCCCCGTAGGCGACGGAGCGCTGGCTGTTGTTCTCGCCCGTGCCCACCCAGACGACGAGCGGGTTGTTGGGATCGATCGCCACGCAGCCGATCGAGAACGAGCCTTCGTTGTCGAAGACGGGTTCCCACGTCGTGCCCGCGTTCTCGGTGCGCCACACGCCGCCCGAAGCGACCGCGACGATCCACGTCGCCTTGTCCTTGGGGTGAACGGCGATGTCGCCGATGCGGCCCGACGTGAGCGCGGGCCCGATCGAGCGCAGCTTGAGCCCGGCGATCGTCTCGGCGGCGAGCTTCGACTTGGGCTCATTTTTGGCCGGCGTTTTCGCAGGAGACTTGGGAGCGGCCTGGGCCGCGAAGGACAAGGCGGTCAGAAGCGACACGAGCAGGGCGAACGAGCGGGAACCGCGCATCACGATGCCTCCGAGCCGGTGGCGGACCGGCCGATAATCCGGCCCGGAGTCTAACCCGGACTTTCCGGCGTGGCGTCGCGAGGGCGTTGGAGACGGCGAGCGGCCCCCGTTCGGTCGCGATCGGGGACTCAGAGCAGCTCTTCGACATAGTGTGGGAGCATCGCGCACCACGTCGACCAGTCCTGATCGAAGCGCGGCCCCCAGTTGTCGACCCGGTTTGGAACGCCGCGCGCGCCGAGTACGTCGGCCATGCGCCACGACTCGTCGGGTTCCTCGGCCTGCCCCTCGCCCATCGCAAAGAGCGCAAAGCGCTGGCGCAGCGTCTCGATATGCCGGCCGTCGTCGAGGTAAGGCAGGAAGTGCAAGGGGGACGCGAAGTGAAAGTCGAGCGGAGCGCGGCCGTCCATGAAGCGCTCCAGATCGAAGAGCCCGCTCATGCAGATCGCCGATCGAAAGAGATCCGGATGGCGGCAAAGCGCCATGAGCGCGTTAAACGCGCCGAAAACGGCCCCCGCGGCGATGATCTCGATGCGCGGCGAGAGGCAGTCCCCTCGGACGAAGGGCACCAGTTCGTTTTGCAGAAACTCGTCGAAGCGAAGCTGAAGTCGCGCGCGCTCCTCGGGAGAGCAGGACCGGTCCAGCCAGGATCGCGCCGGGAGGCCATCGCAGGAGTAGACCTTGATGCGCCCCGCCGCGAGCGGCCTGGCGAGGGCCTCGACCAGCGCGAAACGCTCGACCTCGTGGGCATCACCACCGGCGGGCGGGAAGATCAGCACGGGCACGCCGATCTCGCCCCACCGGACGATGGAGATCTCGCGCCTCATCGAGGTCGAATACCAGCGTGTCGAAATCCTCACTCGGCCCCCGACCGACCGCGGTCAACGGTGCGGGAGTACCCCGCGAGGCGGAAACACGGCGGAAAGATAGTAGTTTCCACGCCTCGCGGCATGCCCCACGCGCGCCTCATTGCGAGACATCGTTAACGGTTAAGTTGCACTCGCTTGGGAGGCGGTCGAAACTCTCTGTGTCCGTCGCGCGATCCCCCATCCAGCGCACCGGCGTTCCCGGCCCGGCCGGGCGCGCATGACGACCGTCCCGACGAAACGACCCCGCGCGCGGGGTTCTCTGGCGGCACGAGGCAACCACCATGGCACGAGGTCTTTTCGTCTGCGGCACCGATCACGAGGCCGGAAGCAGCGTCGTCTCGCTCGGTCTCTACTCCGTGCTTCGCAAAGTCGTCCGCGATCTCGGTTTCTTCAAGCCGATCTGCAACGGCCCCGACGACGTCGATGTCGCCGTGATGCGCTCGGCCTTCGGGCTGCCCGAGCGGCTCAGCGAGACCTGCTCGGTCGAGATTTCCGTCGCACGCGAGCTCGTCGCGCACAAGAAGCAGGATGAACTCCTCTCCCGCGTCGCCTGCGCGTTCCAGCGCATCGATGCCGAGAGCGAGCTCGTGCTCATCGAGGGAATCAACCAGCAGCGCGCCGCGAGCGCCTTCGACATGGAGATCAACGAGGTCATCGCCGCGCATCTCGGCTGCCCCGTTCTGCTCGTGGCCCGCGGTGGCGCCGATCGCCGCACCAACGTCGAGCGCGTCGTCACGGCCGCGATCACCGCGCGCAACGCCTTCGTCGATCACGGCGCCGAGGTCTTGGGCGTCGTGGTCAACCGCATCGAGGACGACGGCTTCGAGAAAGTGCGCGCGCAGATCATCGAGGCCTTCCAACAGGCCGAACTCCCGCTCTACGGCGTCATGCCGTCCCTGCCCTACCTGCGCCAACCCAAGCTCGATCAGATCGCGACCGAGTTGGGGGCCACGGTACTCGCCGGCGGCGAGGCGATGGACACGGTCGTGGCCCACACGCTCATCGCGGCGATGAGCCCGAAGAACTTCGTCAAGCACCTCGGCCACGAGAAGACTCTCGTCATCACGCCCGGCGACCGCGAGGCGATCCTGCTCGCGCTCGCCTGCGCGCGATCGTCGTCGAAGCGCGGGAGCGTGTCGGGCGTGATCTTCACGGGCGGCTTCCAACCCGACACCGAGATCGTCGAGTTGCTCGACGAGATGAATCTGCCACCGCTGCCGCTACTCGCCGTGAAGGAGGACACCTTCACCACCGCGACCCGCGTCGAGAACGTCGAGCGCCGCATCCGGCCCAACGATCGCGACAAGATCAACACCGCGGTGCTCGCCGTGAAGAGCCACGTCCAGCACGATCGGCTCTGGGAAGCGCTGGAAATGCCTCGCCCCGCGCGGCGCAAGGTCGGCCCCGAGGCATTCCTGGAAGAGATTCTCGATCGCGCGCGGCAAGCCAAGCGCCGCGTCGTGCTTCCCGAGGGCGACGAGCCGCGCACTCTCAAGGCCGTCGGCCGGCTGCAGGAGCTCTCCGTCTGCCCCGTGATCCTCCTCGGCGAGAAGGACAAGATTGCCGCGGCGGCGCGCGAGCAAGGTGTGGAGCTCGGCTCGATGGTGGAGGTCGTCGATCCGCAGGTGGCGCCGAACATCGACGCCTACGTGGCCACCGTCGTGGATCTACGCCGGGCGAAGCGCGGCGGCATGACGCCCGAGATCGCGCGCGCGTGGCTGGACGAGTCTCGCATCCACCTTGGGACGCTCATGGTCAAGCACGGTGACGCCGACGGCCTCGTTGCCGGCGCCGTTCATGCGACGTCCGACACCGTACGTCCCGCGCTGCAGATCATCCGCGTGCGGCCCGAGATCGGCGTCGCGTCGAGCGTGTTCTTCATGGCGCTCAAGGAGCGCGTGCTCGTCTACGGCGACTGCGCGATCGTGCCCGATCCCAACGCCGAGGAACTTGCCGCAATCGCGATCTCGGCCGCGGGCACCGCGCGCGCCTTCGGCATCGAGCCGCGTGTCGCGATGCTCTCGTACTCGACGGGATCGTCGGGATCCGGGGAGTCCGTCGACAAGGTCGTCACCGCGACGCAGCTCGTGAAGTCCAAGCATCCGGACTTCCTCATCGACGGCCCCTTGCAGTACGACGCCGCCATCGATCCTTCGGTGGGCAGACTCAAGCAGCCCAACTCGCCGGTCGCCGGCCGCGCGAACGTGTTCATCTTCCCCGACCTCAACGCGGGCAACATCGCCTACAAGGCCGTGCAGCGCTCGGCGGACGCGATCGCCGTCGGCCCCGTCCTGCAGGGCCTGATGATGCCCGTCAACGATCTCTCGCGCGGCTGCACCGTCGACGACATCGTCTACACCGTCGCCGTCACCGCGATCCAGGCCGGACAACAGGCCGGCGGAGACGGCTCTCGATGAAGACCCTCGTCGTCAACTGCGGCTCGTCGTCCATCAAGTACAAGCTCTTCGACATGGCGCGGGAGCAGGAGCTCGCGAGCGGCCTCATCGAGCGCGTCGGCGAGCCGGGATCGATCGCGACGCACCGCGCCAACGGCGCCAGCGCCACGCGTGAAGAACCCGTGCCCGACTACGCGCGCGGCGTCGCGCTCGCGCTCGAACTGCTCGCGACCGTCGGCGATCCGGCGCCGCTCGCCTCGCCGGACGAAATCGAAGCCGTCGGCCATCGCGTCGTGCACGGCGGCGAGAGCTTCTCGGCCTCGGTGATCGTCGACGACGCGGTGCTCAAGGCGATCGAGGAATGCGTCCCGCTGGCCCCGCTTCACAACCCCGCGAATCTCGCCGGCCTGCGCGCCGCGATGAGCGTCATGCCCGGCAAGCCGCAGGTCGCCGTCTTCGACACCGCGTTCTTTCAGACCATGCCTCCCGCGGCGTACCGCTATGCCGTGCCCGAGTCGTGGTACGAGAAGCACCGCGTGCGCCGCTACGGCTTTCACGGCACGTCGCATCGCTTCGTCGCCGGCCGCGCGGCCGAGATGCTCGGCGTCGCCACACCCAATCTCATCACGCTGCATCTTGGCAACGGCGCCAGCGCGACGTGCATTCGCGAGGGGCGCGCCGTCGATCAGTCGATGGGGCTCACGCCGCTCGAAGGGCTCGTCATGGGCACGCGCAGCGGCGACATCGATCCCGCGATCGTGTTCTACATGGTGTCGCAGGGCCTGAGCCTCGACGCCGTGCGACGCGGACTCGAGAAGGAGAGCGGCCTGCTGGGGCTGAGCGTCACCTCGCGCGACATGCGCGACGTCGAAGGACGCGCCGCCGAAGGCGACACCAAGGCGCAGCTCGCGATCGACGTCTTCGCGCTGCGGGTCCGCAAGTACCTCGGCGCGTACATGGCCGAGCTCGGCTCCGCCGACGCCGTCGTCTTCACCGGCGGCATCGGCGAGAACGCCGCGCGCATGCGCGCGCGCATCGCCGGCGGACTCGACGCGCTCGGCATCGAAGTCGACGACGCGCGCAACGCCCAGCGGTCGTCGGAGGCGCGCGTGATCTCCCGCGACGGAAGCCGCGTGCAGGTGCTCGTCATTCCCACCAACGAAGAGCTCATGATCGCGCGCGACACGATGGAACTGGCGCGCTGACCCGCCGACGTTGAGCAGCGTGCCGGCCGAGAGTCGCTGCAGACGATCGCGCGTGACGCCGGGGAAAATCGATGGACGACACCATGGAGGGAATCGGGATCAGAGACGAGCGCCCCGACGACCGCGCGGCCATTACCGCGGTGACGATCGACGCGTTCGAGACGCTCGAGATCAGCGGACATACCGAGCACTTGATCGTCGACGCTCTGAGAGACGCGGGCGCGCTGACGATCTCGCTGGTCGCGGAACTCGGCGGGGAGGTCGTCGGGCACATTGCGTTCTCGCCGGTCGCCATTTCCGATGGCACCGCGGATTGGTACGGGCTCGGCCATGTCTCGGTGTTGCCGTCGCACCAGCGCCGGGGCATCGGCAAGGCGCTGATCCACAGTGGACTCGCGCGGCTGCGGGAACTCGGTGCGAGGGGCTGCTGCCTCGTCGGTCACCCGCTCTACTACAGGCACTTCGGATTCGAGAACGCCGCAGGGCTCGGCGTCCAGGGAGTGCCCGCCGAGGTCTTCTTCGCGCTTGCCTTCGACGGCCACGTGCCTCAAGGTCACGTTGCGTTCCACGAGGCGTTCCAGGCGACGGCTCCCCGCACGACTCCGCGGACGTGACCGCGCAACGCGACGAGCGAGAAGACATGGAAACTTCACGGCAGGCGCTTCACGGACTTGGCTGGGATGAGTGGTTCGAGCAGCGCGCGTCATGCCTTCCGCTGGACGCCGTTGCCCGGGTGGCGGCCGTCGATCGTGGACAGTGGCTGCTCTTCGACGGCACCGGCCCCTTTCGCGCAAAGCTGCCCGGCGTGAGCCGCCATCGCGACCGAGACGCCGCGGACTGGCCGTGTGTCGGCGACTGGGTCGTCGTGGACAAGCAGCCCGGCAACGAGTTCGCCGCCATTCGCAGCGTCATCGAGCGGCGAACATCGCTGCGCAGAAAGGCACCCGGTGACGGGCGCGGCGCGCAGATGATCGCCGCCAACGTCGATCACGTCGTCATCGTGCAGTCCTGCCACTTCGACTTCAATCTCAAGCGGCTGGAACGCTACCTCTTCATGGTGGCGGAAGGCGGCGCGGAGCCGCTCATCCTGCTCACGAAGACCGACCTCGTGGATCGCGCCGCGCTCGACGCGCTCATCGGGGGAATTCGCGCGGCGGCCATCACGGCGGAGGTCCTCACGCTGAGCAACCTCACGCGCGAGGGCGTCGGCGAACTGCAGCGGCTGCTGCTCCCAGCGAAGACCTATTGCTTTGTCGGGTCGTCGGGCGTCGGTAAGAGCACGCTCATCAACCATCTTCTGGGCGGCGACATGCAACAGACCAAAACCGTCAGCAAGACGGGCGAAGGCCGGCACACGACCGTGCGCCGCGAGCTGATCCGCCTCGAGTCAGGTGTGATGGTGATCGACAATCCGGGCATGCGCGAGTTCGGCGTGGTCGATGCGGACGACGGCCTCGCCAGCAGCCATGCCGACATCGCCGCTCTCGCGGAGCAGTGCCGCTATCGCGACTGCCGTCACACGAGCGAGCCCGGCTGCGCCGTCGTCCATGCGCTGCGCGCTGGCGAGATCGACCGCGAGCACTACGAGAGCTTTCTCAAGTTGCGCGAAGAGTCCGAGTTCAATGCGCTCACGTCGCTCGAGAAGCGCAAGAAGGACCGCAACTTCGGCCGCTTCGTCAAGTCCGCGAAGAAACCCCTGCGTCGTCCCTGATCCCAGGATCGTCCGTCGCCGCATCGATGACGGTCTTCGCTCCGATACAGGGCGGTACCTCGAGCGTCACGCGCCAGGCCAGCGCCCTCACGGACAGGGCGTGGTCATCGTCGTCGGCCGATCTGGACGCCTGCCACGAGAGCTGGAGTTCCGACGGCGCGGCTTTGGTGACGAGCAGGTCCGCGATGCGTCTCACGCCGCGCGGCGGACGAACCTAGATACGCTGCGCGCCTCCTTCATCGGTCGAACGATCGTGTGACGCTTCGCGCTGCCTTCGAAGCCTCGCGCGAGCCCAGCTGCCTTGAGCCAGGGCTTCATGAATGAACCGGGTCAGAACCGCCACGCTACGCCGAACGACGGCAGCAGCCCGAGCCACTTCTCGGTTTCCGGATCGACGGTCACCGAACCATCGCTTTGCACCTGGAATGAGTCGTCGGTGTACTCGAAGCCGCGTAGGTTCTGACGGTCGTAGGCGTTCTGCAGGTCGATGTAGAACGAGAGTTCGCCCTTGCGAATGGGGACGCGCCGCGCGACGCGCAGGTCGAGCCGGTGATAGGACGGCAGGCTCTCCGAGTAGAACTCACCCACGCTTGGCACGATCACCACCTCCCCATTGGGGCCGATTTTGGTCGTCGCGGTGACGGGTGTGGTCGGCCAGCCGGAGTGCCACGTCCACAGCGCATTGAAGTTCCAGCGCGGGTTCGGCCTGTAGTTGAAATTGACCGTCACCGCATGGCGCTGATCGATCGAGCGCGGTTGATCGCGGCCGTCGATCTCGTCTGTCACACGGGCCAACGTGTACGACGCCCACCACTCGAACGCTCGCGAGCGCGGCGACACGACGAGCCACTCGACGCCGCGCGACGTCGAGCTCTTCGGCGCGAGCCGAATGCGGTCCGTCGCCGCTTCCGGAAATGGGTTCCAAGATTCGAAGAGGTTCTCGAAGCGCGGGCGCGGATCGTTGGTGCGACGGTAGTAGCCCTCGACGCGCACCGCGTATCCCGAGACATCGCGCGACCAGCCGGCGTAGTAGCCATCGCTCGTCTCGCTGGCCGAAAGCGTCGTCACGCCATCGGCTACGTCGAGTTCGTGCGTGCGCTGCGGTTGAACGAAGCGGCCGGCTCCGGCGCGCCACTCTCCCCATCGGGCGCCGTCGTAAACCAGATTGAGCCGAGGGGCAACATGACTCTCGGAGAGCACATCGCGGTCGTAACGCACACCGAGCTCGGTCGTGAGCTGTCCGAGGCGACGCCGGTCCGCGACGTAAGCATGCCAACTCGTGCCGGAGATTTTTCCGTCGAACGCAAACTTTCCGACCGGCGGCTGGAAGCGAACGTCGGCAATCAAGCTCTGCAGCGAGATCTCGCTCTCGTAGTCGTAGTCGCTCGTGAAGCGCTTCGCACCGAAGCCGAACTTGACGAGGCGATCGCCACCGCGGTCCCACGTCCAGTCCTGGCGGGTGCCCAGGATCGTCGTATCGCGCTGGTCGCGCGCCCGTGCCTCGTCGTCGAACTCGGCGCTGAAGATCCTGCGGTCACGCGCCAGGCGAGTTCCCTCGAGATGCGTCGCGACGGCGAGGGCATCGCGGGGAATCCACGTATGCGTGCCCCAGAGGTACGCGCTGTCGTAGCTCGTGTCGTAGTCCTCGATCTCGCCGTCTTCGTTCTCCTTCTCCTCCAGCGTGTCCCCCGATCCGAGCACGTGGAACGCCCAGCGGCTTCGTGGCGAAAGGTCGTACTCGAGCTTGGCGAACGCGTCCCAGTAGGCCGGGCTCGGTGCTCCGCCGTCCCCTTCTTCTCCTTCGCCGCCTTCCTCTTCGCCTTCGCCCGAGATGTCGAGCACGAGATCGAGAAACCCGCGACGCCCGGAAGCGAGCCAGCGCGCACGTCCGTCGGCGAACACGCCTTCGTTGCGAAACCACAGATTGGTGAAGCTGATTCCGAGTTCGCTCGCGCTGCTCTTGGGCGAGCGTGAGCGCATGTCGAGCGCGCCTGCGGACCGCTCGCCGAATTCGACCGGCATGCCGCCCGTGATCAGATCCGCGTGCCCGATCAGCCCCGGATCGACGATGCTGAAGACGCCCTGGTAGTCCCGCAGGTGAAAGGGCTCGTGCAGTTCGATGCCGTCCAACCGCGCGAGCACTTCCGTGTCCAGGCTGCCGCGGACCGAGAAGCGGGACGATAGATCGCCCCCGGATGTGCCGGGTAGCGTCGAGACGGCTCGATAGAGGTCCTCGCCGAACGCGGGCAACCGCGAGATCTGCTCGCGGTCCAGGCTCGCACCCGCGCC
>CAZPJJ010000152.1:0-8884 GCA_964586535.1 uncultured Acidobacteriota bacterium
GCCATGAATCGCGCGCGCTTGATCGCGTTCGCGAGCTTGCGCTGGTGCCAGGCGCAGACGCCGGAACGCTTGCGCGGCACGATCTTCCCGAAGGAGGAAAGGTAGCGCTGGAGCGTCTTGGTGTCCTTATAGTTGATGGCATGGACGTTGGTCTGGCAGAAGTAGCATGTCTTGGGCTTACGATCCTTCTTGGATTTCTTCAGCATAGATGATGGGCGCGTCTGGAACGAATCATCCGGAAACGCGCGGGATGTGAGTGAGAGAGTCGGTAGGCTGTAGTCGGTAGCGGGTAACTCGATCATGCTACCGACTACTGACTACGAACTACTAACTAAAATGGAATGTCTTCCAGCTTGATCTCCTGATCTGAAACGCCCTGATCGATCGCGGCAGCCTGCGCTGGAGCGGACGCATCCGATATGGCCGGGCTCTGCGCTCTGCGCTCTACGCTCTGCGCTCCGGCATCCTTCCTGTCCAGCATGATCATGTTGTCGGCCACGATCTCGGTGCGGTTGCGCTTCTGGCCGTCCGGACCTTCCCATTCGCGCGTCTGGAGGCGTCCCTCGATGTAGGTCTTGCGGCCTTTGCCGAGATATTGCCCGCAGATTTCCGCAAGCTTGCCCCACGCCACGACGTTGTGGAACTCGGTGCGTTGCTGCTTCTGCCCTTGCGCGTCGGTCCACTGTTGGTTGGTGGCGACGCCGAATGAGCAGACGGTCTGTCCCGTGGGCGTGGTCCGGACTTCCGGGTCCCGAGTGACGTTCCCGATGATCATGGCGCGATTCAGATCCATACGATTTCGATATTACACGCTTTCCTCGCTCTTGGCTTCCTCGGTCTGCTCCTCCTTTTTGTCCTCCCCCTCCTTGGATTCCTTTTCCTCGGATTCCTTTTCCTCGGTCGGTTTGTCCTTGGAGACGCGGCGGCGCGGACGCGTGTCCTTGTCCTCGACGTTCACTTCGACGAACTGCACGAGGTCATACTTGGCTTCCGATCCGGCTTCTTCGGCCGAGAGGATGAGATGGCGCAGGACTTCCGGCGTGATGCGCAGCTGGGCATCCAGCTTGGCGACGACGGACGGTTCCGCGGAGAGCATCACCATGACGTAATAGCCATGGCGCTGCTTTTTGACGGGATAAGCGAACCGGTATTTGCCGAGACGCGTCGTGGATTCCACGGTTGCGCCGACTTTGGCCGCAAGGCCCGACACCCGCGATTCGACCTCACCGGCTTCCTCGTCGGTGAAGGTCGTCGGGATGATATAGAGCAGCTCGTACCGTCGAGCGGTCTGTTCCGACATATGAGGTGACACGTCCCGTAAGGGCAGTGATCAGTTAACAGATGACAGTTAACAGTTTTCTGCCCCTCAGGGCGCCCGGTCTCACTGACAACTGTCAACTGACAACTGTCAACTTGCCCAAGCTTGGCCGGTCACGGTCAATAATGAGTAGCCGAACCTTAACGAAAACCTCGATTTTTGGCAAGAGTGGTAAGAAAAAACCCGCCGGTGGACGGGTGAGCGATGACTACGTCATCGAGGGAGCGGGCGGCGGATCCGTGCGTCGCCGCATGCGCCCGTCGAGCCATTCGGGCGCGCGGCGCTCGACGACGGTCATGAGCTTGCGCAACGGCACTTCCCCGATGCGGGGCGCCGAGATCGCGCAACGGGCGACCAGGAACGCCCAGTCCGCGGCCTCCTCTTCCTTCTCACAGAGGATGGTCCAGGCGTCCGGAGGCAGGAGCTCGAAATCGTCGAGCAGCTTGTAGATCGCGCGGTTCACCGCGCTCAACGGACTCTTGGGCGGGGCCGGCAGCTGGCTGTCGCGCGCGGCCTGCAGGGCCTCGGGACTCGCCTCGGCGGCGAGCGTGCGCGGCCGGCGCGGCGTCCCGAAGGCGGGCGTGCCCGGCCTGCCGGGCAGCGGCAACTCCTCGGTGGCTTCCTCCTCGGGCCACGTGCCGTTGGCCGGCGTGACCGGAAGCTTGCCGGGATTGATACCGGCCTCGCGCAGCCTCTTCGCCAGGTCGGCGATGACGCCATCGCGCTGCAGGAGCGCCTGCGCATGCGCCGACGGATCGCCGGCGAAGGCATCCACGAGGCTCTTGTGCTCGTCGAGCGACGCGCGCATCTCCGCGAGCTCGCGCGTGGCGGCCCGCAACGACTCCTCGGCGTCGTGCTTGGCCGAGGCGTAGAGCCAGTGCCGGCCTTCGAGCGCGCCCTCCTTGGACGCGAATTCGCTCTCGAGCGCACGACGCTTGGACGTGATCTCGGCCACACGCGCGAGCTCACGCTCCTCAAGGAGCGAGACGAGCGTCCCGTAGTGCTTGCACTCGGCGGCGGCACGCCGCAGCTCCTCGCGCCGGAGATCTTCCCAGTACGTGAGCCGTTCGTCGGCGGAACGCGCATCGAACGCGATGCCGCACTGCAGCTGGATGTCGCGGGCCAGCACGGCCGCGAGGCCCGCGATCTCGGCGCGCAGATGGCTCGCGTCACCGGACGATTCGAGGCGCTCGCGATAAATCGCGAGCGCCTGTTCGTATTGCGCGACCGCGCCCATGTCCCCGCGCTCGCGCGCGAGCTCGCGGTCGGTCTCCGTCTCGCGAAGGAGCGTCTCGAGATACAGGAAGGGCTCTTCCTCCTCGCGCAGCGCCATAAGCTTCGCGTGGTTCCCGGCGATGCGCTCCTTCCGGTTCTGGTACTCGATGAGCTTGGTCGCGGCGCGCTCTTCGTCCTCCTTGAGGGCGCGATGCGCTTCTGCCGAGGCGCGGCTCTCTTCGAAGAGCCGCTTCCCCATGCGGATGGCGCGGTTTCCGGCCGCACGGAGCGACGCGATACGCCGCTTCGCCTGGGCGAGGTCTTGCGAGGCCTCGTCAGCTTCGACCTTCTTCGCCATGAACTCGCCTTCGACCTTCGTCTTGGCGTCCTCCAGCTCATCAAGACGTTCGGCGAGCGGCCGCTTCTCGCGCGGAAGGATCACGAGTCCGAAGGCGATGAACGCGACGGCGAGAACGAGCAGGGCGGCGACGGCAAGCCAGGCCCAGACCGGCACGCCATGCAGGCGCGACGCGAACGTGATCGTTTCACGCTCCGCCCTCCCCCGCAAACCGGGCACCGACACGACGATCGGGGCGGGCGGACGCGCGGCAAGCGCCGCTCGGGCCTCGTCGCGTTCGCGGATAGCCGCGTCGCGTTGCGCCTCGGCCGTCGCCTGCGCGGACTCCGCCTGGTTGACGGCGCTCTCGCTGGCGGCATCGCGCTCGCGCGCTTGGTCGCGTTCGCGCCGGGCGGCATCGCGCTCGGCCGTCACGGCTGCCAGACGCGACTCGAGTTCGGCGATGCGCCGTTGGGACGCTTCGTCCGATGCCGGGGACGTCGCGCGGCGCACCCGTCTCCCGACGGGCGGCGCGAGCACGACGCCGTGTTCGCGCGGGATGCGATACGTCGCGCCGCGCAATACGCCGTCGGTGCGGACGCCGTCGTCCGGACACCGGCCTCCGTAATCGGGATCGGGACCGAAGTAGACCTGGCGGCCACGGACGCGACAGACGTACCGCCGCGCATGAGGCAAATTCGCGATCACGTCGTCCGCGGTGAGCGCGGGGTTGCCCGTGATGCGCCGCGCGAGCGCGACCACCGCCTCCATCGAGGCCGGGCCGTGCACGCCAATGCGGACCTCGTCCGCGCCGGCCGGACGCACCTCGTGGACCTGCTGTGCCGACGCGAACGCCGGCAGGAACGGGAACAGGAACGCCGCGAGCGCGGCGACGAACATCGAACGGATCAACGTGGCCATGGTAGGCCTCCTCTCTTGTGAATTGCCGAACGTACAAAACTTCCCCAGCTACTAGCTACTAGCTACTAGCTACTAGCTACTCTGAAACTTGGCCATAATGTAGTGAAACGGTCAAGCATTCGGGAACGAAAAAGCCCATCCGCGTTCCGACGAAACGGAACAGGGATGGGCAGATGCGAGAGACGTACGTCCGCGGCTACTCGCCTTCGGGGGACCCTTCGGGCGGAGCGACGGGAACCGCGATCGGCTCGGGCGCCGGCGGGGGCTCGGCGGCGGCGAACCCGATGCCGCGATGCGTGTTGCGGCGCGGGCGGCCGTTGCCATCGACGTGGACCACCTTTGTGGTCTCATCGTCGCGCGAGGTGCCGTTGCCGCCGGCGAAGTCCGGATGCTCCGCGAACGGATTCGTGTTCTCCGCCGGGAGCTCGGACTGCGCCCGCTCGGCCTCGAGGAGCGGGTTCTTCACGAACCGCGTCTTCTCCTCGGCGATCGGCGTCGCCTCGGCCGTGTCGCCGAGCGCGGCCATCCCCTCCTCCCCGAAGAGATCGGGATGCGCCTCCGCGTCGGGCGGAGGCGGCGGAACCGACGGCAGCGACGGCCGCGGCGGGGTGTAGATGCGTCCCGGCTCGCGCACGACCTCCCCGGTCTCGTGCGGCGCGAGCAGCACGTCGAGCTCCTTGCGCGCACCGGTCACGCCGATGAGAACGCGCTGCAGGAAGTCGAGGATCGGAGCGACCTTCTGACGCTTCACGAGCCGGAGCTCGGCCCGCATCTCCTCGATACCCACGGATTCGCCGTCCGCGATCTTGCCGAACTCGGCAAGCGTCTCGTCGAGCTTCGCGCCGACGCGTTCGTTCACGAGCGCGAGCGCCCGGCGCTTCTCGGCGCCGGGATCGCCCGCGACGGGAGGCGGGCTCTCGATCAGGGCCTTGATCTCGCGACGCGCCTCGATGAGCTGCCGCTCGAAGCCGTCGCGCTGGGCGACGAGCTCGCGGCGCTTCTCGGCCTCGTCGAGCCGCACGGCCTCGATCTCGCGCTCGACACGGCCGTCGAGGTAGGCGGCGAGACCGCCGTCCGGAGCCGTCGGGCTCAACGCGAACGCGGGCTCCATCCCGCTCCAGGCCTTCGTCAGCGTATCGAGACGCCACCAGGCGGCGAGCGTCTTCGCGACGTTCCTGACGTTCAGGGTGAACGCGGCATCGACGCCGGGCGTCGTCTGCCACTCCTCGCGCATCTGGCGGAAGAGCTTGGCCTGCTCGCGCTCCTCCCGGAGCTGCGCGGGCGTGAGATCCTTGAGTGATCCGTTCCAGACCACGACGTTGTCGTGCGCGTGCTGGATGAACTCGCCGATCTCGTTGGGCTTGGGGTCGCTCTTGCCGGTGGCCTTTTCGAAGACCTCCTTGATCGCCAACCACCAGGCACGGAGGCTGTCCGCGGACTGCTCCGCGACCGTGGCTCGTTCGAGCGCCTCGTCGAGCTCCCGCCTGGGAACCACGGGCTCGTTCGGAGCCTCCTCGTCCTCGACACGAATCCGCGGAGCGGACCAGCGACCGATGAAGAACATCGCGAACATGCCGATCAGGCATGCGACGAAGGTAATCCACCAGTGCCAGCGGCCTTCGATGGCCGCACGGGCCGTCGCAAGCTCTTGCTCGAGCGAGATGATGCGCGTCCGGGCGTCCGCGAGCGCGGCGCCGGTCGCGGCCTCGGCGTCAGGGACGCTGAAGTCCATGTCGACCGGGGCAGGCGTAGACGCAGACGTCCCGCCCGCACGATCCAGTGCGTTCGCCATGGCCGTAAGGACGGCGACTTCGTGCTCGTCCGTCGGCGGCTGGCTCGAACGGCGCAACTCGATGAGCTCGCGCAGGTTCGCGCCGAGCGAGGCAGGGGCCGGCACCGTCTCGGTGTCGACCGCGTTCGCGATCTCGCGCGCCATCTCTTCGGCGCGCTCGTCCGGCGTCAGAATGCGCACGGAGGGGACGCGGTACACGCGGTTGGCATAGGGCCAGCGCGCGCAGACACGGCTCTCGCCGCAGAACGATTCGAACGTCACGCGTTCGGTCGTCCCATTGCGGGAGCACGTGCCGTTGGCGCCGAACACGCGCGCATCACCCGTGCCGCGCACGTACATGATGCCGCACTCGTTGGCGGCATCGAGCTGCTCCATGCTGATGTGCCGGGCCTCGGGGCGACCGCGGTTCACGATCTCGAGCATGCGCTCGAACGAGCGCACCACGCCGCCCGGCCGGTATTCACCGACCATGAAGCACGCGGAGCCCTCGCTGCAACGCGGATCGTCCGCGCGCAGCTGGATCATCGCGCCGGGATTCGGCATCGGCAGCTGCGCCGACGCAATGCTCGGCAGGATCCAAGCCGCGAGCGCGGCGAACACCATCATCATCCACTTGCTGCTCTTCATGACGCCCTCCTTGGGCAGAACGTTGTTGTTGCGTACGTCTTAAACTGGGAAAGGGCGTGGTGTGTTCACCATCGCCGGAAGCTGAAACGAGTCGCTTTGGCGACGGTCAACATCATCATACATTATAAGATATGTCAAGGTTGCACCCGAACGGGATGTAAGCTAATATTTCGCTTACATGAAGCATTTTTTGCAGGCCGGAAGCCACCCGGATTTGTCTCTCGCCGAAGCAGAGGCCGTCTTGGGGCAGCGCATTGAACATCGATCGGGTCCGATGCTCTTCGTGGACACGGCCGACTTCGACGGCTTCCTCCTCCAAACTCGTCTGGCGGGCACCGTAAAATTGGGGGACGTGCTATTTGAGAGTGACACCTCGAAAGACGTGTCCGTGCTCGCGCAAAAAATCGCCGACCAAATCGACGTTCGCCCTCGCGCCGAACGCGTTTTGTTCGGGCTGACGACGATCGGAACGCCAAAATTGAAGGCATTGCTCAAAAAACTTCCGATCGAATTGAAACGCGTCCTGCAAGATCGCGGACGATCCGTGCGCTGGGTCACGGGCGACAAAGGAGAAATCTCTCCCGCCGCCGTCGCGAAGCTGAAACTCACGACCGAAGGATATGATTTCGTGATCGGGGAATCGGACGGACGCATCGTCGTCGGACTCACGACGCATGTGCAGGACGCGGACGCCTGGAGCCTGCGCGATTACGGCCGTCCGTTCCGTGACGCAAAAACGGGCATGCTTCCGCCCAAGCTCGCGAGGATGATGATCAATGTCGCAACGCATAACGCGCAGAGCATAACTTCCGGCGCTACGCGCTACGCGTTACGATCTACGCGTATCCTCGACCCTTTCTGCGGAGGCGGGACGGTGCTCATGGAAGCCGCACTCCTGTTTCCGCACGCGTCACTCGTCGGCTCCGATATCGATGCAAAACAAATCGCCGGAACCAAACGCAATCTCGAATGGTTGGCGGGGCAAGACATGCTGCCGCGATCACGCGTCGAAGAAACCAAGTTGATCGTCTCTCCCGCGCAGGAACTCGCGAGCCATCTTCGCGAACCGTTTGACGCGATCGTCACCGAGGGCTATCTCGGCGAGCCGTTGCGCGGGAACGAGCCAAAAGGATTTTTATTGAAGAACAAGGAAGCCGTGGAGCGGGTCTGGGAAGAGACCTTGCCGGTCCTTTCGGGATTGTTGAAGCCCGGCGCGAGACTCGTCTGCGTCTGGCCGGAGTACCGTTCCGCGCACGGAAACGTACAGACGGATGCGCATTCAGCCGCCGAGGCGGCGGGGCTTAACGTCGAACGCAATGATTTGAAATACGGACGGCCCGACCAGCATCTCATCCGCCGGATCGTTATCCTAGCCAAAAAGGCTTGACGGATTGTCACGAGCGCATCGCAAGACATGTAATTTATTGACATCCGGCCCGTTTTTCGCTACGGTCGGATGTCCTGCGGATCTCCCGCGGACCAAGGACTTTCTCCGCCTCTGGCGGATACAAATCGGAGAATCAGTATGGCCAACACGCCCCCGGCCCCCAAGAAGCCCGGCGTCGTCATACCGCTGCCGAAGAAGCCGCGCGACGACGACACCCAATCCTTCGTGACGGAAGGTTCGCCGAAGAGTCGCAAGGAAATCGTCGTGGGCGGGCCGGCAGTTCGCGACGACGACACCGAGCGCACGACGCTCGTCGACACGCCTACCGTGCGACGCGATCCGGCCGAGGTCCGACGAGGACCGCCGCCGCTCCCCACGTCGCGCGAGCCGGATCTCCGGCTCCCGACAAGGACGTACGCAAGAGGGGCCGTGATCGCGAACTTCTACGACTGTGTCGGCGAGGCGCTCCTCATCAAGCGAGGACGTCTCATGCTCGAGGTACTGGACCTCCGCACCGAGGAGCGAGAGCGCACCGAGGGGCGAGAGCAGGAACCGGTACCGCTGAAGGACTTCCGTATCGAGATCGGTCCGAGACAGATCCTCTTCGAGGAGCTGCTCTCGAGTCAGGGCGACGGCGGCATCGTCTCCGACTTCCGCGCCACCGCAAAGGAAGAGACGGAGGCCTACGTACTCACGCTGGACGATCTCGTCGATCCGGACGTGGCTCATGTCACGCTTCGAGCGCGGCTCTACGCCGTGCTTGACGCCTCCTCGAGCGCCACGGGCCGCAGTCGCAAGCAAGAGATCCTCCATTGGGAGGAAGAGAATGCCTGGCTCAAGGCGCTCGACGAAACCAAGCAGCGAACGTACGAGCTCGAAGTCGAGAACGGCGGGCTCAAGCAAGAGGTGATGGCACTGCGAGAGCAGAATCGCCAACTCACGCGCGAGACCATCACCGAAGCCTCGATCATCGCGTTCGCCGAGCTCCAGAACCGCTACCGCACGCTTCGCGAGGCGCGCGAGCAGGATCAAGCCGAGCTCCTCGAGGTTCGCCAAAAGTTGGCCTCGATGACGGGTGAGATGAACGAGCTACTCAAGCGACAGGAAGAGCTGGAGGATTACGATGCGCTGCGCAAGCAACGCCCCGAGATCTTCTACTCGCGCCTCGCCCTGATCTTCTACTCGCTACTCGCAGCGGTGGATGATATCGAGCTTCAGCAGCTCGCGCTCCGAGGCATGTCGCTACTTCACGGCCGTGCCAAGCCTCCTTCGAGCGACTCCACCTGA
>CAZPJJ010000153.1:0-8835 GCA_964586535.1 uncultured Acidobacteriota bacterium
ATCCTCGAGGCGATGAAGACCGAGATGCCGGTCACGGCACCCTTCTCGGGGAAGATCCGCGAAATCAAAACGACCGCCAACGAGCAGGTCGCCGCGGGCGCGCCGATCCTGCAGATCGAACCCGACGAGGCCGAAGACACCGCGCCCATCGGCGCGCGGCTCGCGTTCGGGGTCTTCGACGGCAGCCGCCAAGAGCAAGCCGCGCCGCGCGAGCGCGCGATCGCCGCGCTCAAGGAACTCCAGCGGCTGGCGCTCGGCTACGACGTCGATCCGCAGACCTCGCGCCGCCTGATCGCGGCGCGCGAAGAGGCGGGCGCGGGATTGCGCCCCGACGACGAAGGCGTGCTCCTCGAAGAGTTGACGCTCCTCTCGGCGTTTGCCGACGTCGCCTACCTCGGCAGCCGCCAGCCCGAACCGCTCGCCGACGAACCCGGTCTCCCGCAGCAGAGCCCGCAGCAGGCACTCTTCACGTTCACGCGCGCTCTCGACGCCAAGGGCGAGGGGCTTCCCAAGCGTTTCGTCGCCGCGCTCGAGCGCGCGCTCAAGCACTACGAGGTGACCGATCTCGCGCGCACGCCCGACCTCGAAGAGGCGCTCGTCTGGATGTTCAAGGCGCATACGCGCATCGAACATCAGATCGGCGCGACGATGTCCGTCCTCGACAGGCTGCTCCGCGACGCCGAGGTGCTGCGCGCCCAGCTCGGTACGGGCTTCCGCGATCTGCTCGGACGCGTCATCGCCGTCTCCCGCGACCGCTTCCGCGGGCTCGAAGATCTCGCGCGCGAAGTCCGTTACGCGTACTTCGACAAGCCGCTGCTCGAAGCGACGCGCCAGCGCGTCTACGGCGGCGTCATTGACGACCTGCGCCGCGTCGCCCGCGAGCCCGAGATGGACGAGCGCGGCCGGCTCGTCAGCCGCGTCGTCGACTGCCCGCAGCCGCTGCTCGGCCTGCTCACCGACCATTACCGCAGCGCCGATCTCGCCCTGCGCCACCTCATTCTCGAGACGCTCGTGCGGCGCTACTACCGCACGTGGACGCTCGAGAACGTGCGCGTCATCACGGTCGAGGGGCATTCGATCGCGGCCGCCGAGACGATCATCGACGACGAGCGGACGCACCTGCTCGCGATGTTCGCGGCACGCGAGCGCGTCGCTCGGCTCGGCAGCTTGCTCGTGCAGCCGCTGCGCGAGATCCCCGAGGACCACCGCGTCGTCCTCGATCTCTATGTCCGCGTCGATGACGAGAACGACACGCCGGAGACGATCCACGCCTGGGCCGTCGAGGCGGTGAACGCGCTCGTCCTGCCCCACCGGCTCGAGCGCATCGTCGTTTCGGTCACCGGCTTTCCGACGGCTCAAGGTCCCGGGCAAACGCACTTCACCTTTCTGCCCGCCGAGACGGGCGACGGCTACGTCGAAGAGCCGCTCTACCGCGGCGTCCATCCGCTCATGGCGCAGCGCATCGGCCTGCACCGGCTCTCGAACTTCGCGCTGCAGCGCCTGCCCTCGGCCGAAGACGTCTACCTCTTCCTCGCCGTCGCGAAAGAGAACCCCAAGGACGAACGCCTCTTCGCGCTCGCTGAAGTGCGCGACCTGACGCCGCGCAAGGATCGCGAGGGCCGTACGACCGGCCTGCCGCTGATGGAGCGCATGCTCCTCGAAACCTGCGCCGCGATCAGGCGGGTGCAGTCCTCTCGTTCCGCGGAGTCGCGGCTCTACATGAACCGCATCATCCTGCACATCTGGCCCGTCCTGGATTTCACGATGGACGAGATCGCCGCGATCGCGCGCCGCCTTGCCCCGGCCACGAGCGGCTTGGGCATCGAGAAAGTCGTCCTGCGCGTCACGATGCGCACCGGGGACGGCGACGCCACCGAAGCCTTCGACCTGCACCTCTCGAATCCCGGCGGCCGCGGCATCAAGATGCAAAAGCGTCTGCAATCCGAGCTGCCGATCCGCCCGTTGACGCCCTATCGCCAGAAGGTCGTCACGATGCAGCGCCGCGGGCTGCACTATCCCTTCGAGATCGTGCGCCTCCTGACGCCCACCGAGGAAGATCGCGAGGCCGAGTTCCCGCTCGGAGCGTTCGTCGAATACGACTTCCTCGAAGATGGCTCCTTCGCGGCGGTCGACCGGCCCTGGGGCAACAACACCGCGAACGTCGTCGTGGGGCTGATCACGAACAAGACCGTCAAGCACGAGGACGGCATGACGCGCGTCATCGTGCTCGGCGATCCTTCGCGCTCGCTCGGCTCGCTTGCGGAACCCGAGTGCCGGCGCATCCTCGCCGCGCTCGACCTCGCCGAAGAGCGCGGCATCCCCGTCGAGTGGTTCGCCGTCTCGGCGGGCGCGAAGATCTCGATGCAGAGCGGCACCGAGAACATGGACTGGATCGCGCTCGTCCTGCGGCGCATCGTGCTCTTCACGCAGGGGGGCGGCGAAATCAACGTCATCGTCCACGGCGTCAATGTCGGCGCCCAGCCCTACTGGAATGCCGAGGCGACGATGCTCATGCACACGCGCGGCATCCTCGTCATGACGCCCGACGGCGCGATGGTGCTCACCGGCAAGAAAGCGCTCGATTACTCGGGCGGCGTCTCCGCCGAGGACAACCACGGCATCGGCGGCTACGACCGCGTCATGGGCCCGAACGGCCAGGCGCAGTACTGGGCGCGCGATCTCGCCGAGGCCTGTCACATCCTGCTGCGTCACTACGAGCACAGCTACGTCGCGCCCGGCGAGCGCTTTCCGCGCGTCGCGACGACGCTCGATCCGATCGATCGCGACGTCTGCCTTTCGCCCTACGACGGCGCACCCGGGAGCGCCTTCGAGACGATCGGCGAGGTCTTCTCGCCCGAGCGCAACCCCGGCCGCAAGAGGCCCTTCGAGATCCGCCGCATCATGAAGGCGGTGATCGACCAGGATCACGAGCCGCTCGAGCGCTGGACCGGCATGGCCGAAGCCGAGATCGCGGTCGTCTGGGACGCCCACCTCGGCGGTCGTCCGGTCTCCGTGCTCGGCTTCGAGTCCCGGCCGGTGCCGCGCGCCGGGTTGGTGCCCGCCGATGGCCCCGAGGCATGGACCGCGGGCACGCTCTTCCCCAAGGCTTCCAAGAAGATCGCGCGCGCGCTCAACGCCGCTTCCGGCAACCGGCCCGTGGTCGTCCTGGCGAATCTCTCCGGCTTCGACGGTTCGCCCGAATCGATGCGCGCGCTCCAGCTCGAGTTCGGCGCCGAGATCGGCCGCGCGGTGGTGAACTTCAGCGGCCCGATCGTCTTCTCGGTGATCTCGCGCTATCACGGCGGCGCGTTCGTCGTCTTCTCGCGCCTGCTCAACGAGAGCATGGAGGTCTCCGCGCTCGAGCACACCTACGCCTCGGTGATCGGCGGCGCCCCGGCGGCGGCCGTCGTCTTCGCGGGCGAGGTCGACAAGCGCGCCAAGAACGACCCCCGCGTGAAAGCAGCGGAAGCCGACCTCCGCACCGCCCGCGGCGCCAAGCGCGCGAAAGCCCAGGCGCGCCTCGAGGAGGTGCTGCGCACGGTGCATTCCGAGAAACTCGGCGAGGTTGCGCTCGAGTTCGACACCGTTCACAGCGTCGAACGCGCGCTCGAGGTGGGCTCGATCCAGAGCATCGTCGCGCCGCAACGGTTGCGCCCTTACCTCGTCGATGCCGTGGAGCGCGGCGTCGCGCGAGAACTCGCGAGCGGACCCGGCCCTAGACCCTTCCCGGACTGGCGCCACCTGACGTCGCTGCGGGCGACCGCCGCAGCACAGGACAAGAAGGCCAAGTCCGGTGCCGACGCGCCCGCGGAGCCGCCCCCGGCCAAGAAGGGCTCGTCGGCCGGCTCGCGCCGCGAGGCCCGCGACAACTGAAGGACCCCTGAGGGGCGTCGCGCCGAGGCGTCTTCTCTCCCCGAGAGAGCGCCTCGGTGCGCGTCCTTCGTGTCAGAATCCGTCCTCACCCCACCCGGGGATGGAGCCTCGACATGCCCCCTCGCCTCTCGGTCAACATCGATCACGTCGCGACCGTGCGTCAGGCGCGCCGCGCCAGCGAACCCGACCCCGTTGCCGCCGCCGTCGTCTGTGATCTCGCGGGCGCGGACGGCATCACCTGCCACTTGCGCGGCGATCGCCGCCACATCCACGACGACGACCTGCGCCGGCTGCGCGAGGTCGTCACGTCGCATCTCAACGTCGAGATGGCGGCGACCGCCGAGATGCTGCGCATCGCGCGCGCCGTCAAGCCCGACCTCGTGACGCTCGTTCCCGAGCGTCCCGGCGAGGTCACGACCGAGGGCGGCATCGACGCGCACAAGTTCAAGCGCACGCTCGCCAAGCACTGCGCGGCGCTGCGCAAGGCGGGCATCGCAGCGTCGCTCTTCATCGATCCGACCGAAGCGCAGATTCGCGCCTCGGCGGCGATCGGCGTCGGCATGGTCGAACTCAACACCAACGCCTACAGCGCCGCGAAGACTCCCGACGACCAGGCGCGCGCCTACGACCAGATGGTCGATGCGTCGCACCTCGCCGCCACCTCCGGGCTCGCCGTCGCCGCCGGCCACGGTCTCACGCTGCGCAACGTCGCACCGATCGCGGAGATCCCCGAGATCGTCGAGCTCAACATCGGGCACTCGATCATCGCGCGCGCCGTGCTCGTCGGCCTCGATCAAGCGGTCCGCGAGATGAAACGGGCGCTCGCCGTCTCGATGGCCTACGAAGACTGACGGCCCGGAAGGACTCCCCCTTGGCACAGGCACCGAAGAGAGAAGAGTGGGGATCGCGCATCGGCATGATCCTCGCCGCGGCGGGTAGCGCGATCGGCATCGGCAATCTGCTGCGCTTCCCCGGCCAGGCCGCCAACAACGGCGGCGGCGCGTTCATGATCCCCTACATCCTCTCGCTGCTGCTCTTCGGGCTGCCGCTGATGTGGATCGCCTGGACGATCGGACGCATGGGCGGGCGTTGGGGTCACGGCACCACGCCCGGGATGTTCGACAAGATCGTCGGCCGGCCCTGGGCGAAATACGCGGGCGTCATCGGCGTCGCGCTGCCCTTGATCTTCATTCTCTACTACACGTACATCGAAGCCTGGTGCCTCGCCTACTCGTTCTTCTCGCTCACGGGCAAGTACGCCGATCCCTCGATCGACCTCAACGTGTTCTTCCACGAGTTCGTCGGCGACGCCGTCACGGCGCACTACTTCCAGGGGCACACCGTCGCGTTCTCGTTCCTCGCGATCTGCGTCGCGGTCAACGTGTGGGTGCTTTACCGCGGCGTGTCGCGCGGCATCGAGCTCGTCTCGAAGATCGCGATCCCCACGCTCCTGCTCTTCTGCATCGCGCTCGGCGTGTGGGTTCTCAGCCTCGGTGGCGACGTCTTCCGCGGCCTCGACTTCCTCTGGCGCCCCGATCTCTCGCGGCTTTTCGACCAAGCCACGTGGCTCGCCGCGGCCGGGCAGATCTTCTTCACGCTCTCGCTCGGCTATGGCTGTCTCGAGTGCTTCGCCTCCTACGCCAAAGAAGACGAAGACATCGTCATGACGGGGCTCACGGCGAGTTCGCTCAACGAGTTCGTCGAGGTCATCTTCGGCTCGCTCATCGCGATTCCCGCGGCGGCGTTCTATTTCGGCCCCGAGCGCATCACCGAGATCGCGGCTTCCGGCACCTTCTCGATCGGCATGGTCTCGATGCCCGAGATCTTCCGCGGCATGGGGACGGTCACCATCCTCGGCAGCATCTGGTTCCTGCTGCTCTTCTTCGCGGCGTTCACGTCGTCGGTCGGCGTCGCGCAGCCGGTGATGGCCTTCCTGCAGGACGAAGCGCGCTACTCGCGCGGCCAGGCGGCGCTCTTCCTGCTAGGCGCCTGGACCGTGGGCAGCGTTCCAGTCGTCATGCTCTACAAGTACGGCGGCCTCGACGAAATGGACTTCTGGGCGGGCACGCTCGGACTCGTCGTCTTCGCGATGATCGAGGCGTTCATCTTCGCCTGGATCCTCGGCATGCCGCGCGCCTGGGAAGAACTGCACCGCGGCGCGCACCTGCGCGTGCCGATCGTCTTCCGTTTCATCATGAAGTGGATCACGCCCGTCGCGCTCGCGGCGATTTTCCTCGCCTGGCTCACCGGAGCGCTCTTCGGCGGCACGCTCACCGCGGGGCCGCGCACCGAGATCGGCTTCATCCGGCCGGACGGCGTGCGCGGTCACTTTCTCTCGCGCCCCGCGGACCCCGACACGCCCGAGGGCGCCATGCTCAGGGAAATCCAGGCAAAGCTCGACGCGGCCGCGGAGTCGCGCCGCGGCAACGTGCGGATCCTCTACGACCTGGTCATCTACCCGCAGTCGACGCCCCACGTCGAGCGCATTGGTGCCGAGCCTGCGCTCATCGAAGAGCTCGGCCGCGACGCGCTGCGTAACTACGCGCTCCTCGTCGGCCCCGCCTACGATCGCGCCGATGGTGAAAACTTGCGCCCCCACGAGGTGCGCATGATCTGCGAGACGCGCTACCGGCGCACCGCGATCTGGATCGTGCGCGCGGTGATCCTCGCAACCAACGCGATCTTCCTTTTCATGGTGTGGAGCATCTGGCGCCGCCGCGCCCGGGAGGCCCAGGCATGAGCCCGTCAGCGCTGGTCTTCATGGTCACGGTCTGGTCGGCGGTCGTCGCGTTGGCGGTGTTCTGCTTCGTGCAGGTTCTGCGCCGCAACGGCAAAGACGGGCCGTGACGCGAGAAGCCCTCGCGCACTCCGGCGCGGCGCGCCTGCTGCACGTCCTCGAACGCGAGGCTCGCGAGCCGCGCCCGCTCTCTGAGGTGCTCTCCGATCTGGAAGACCTCCCCGCCGGCACGCCGCTCTTCGCCGAAGCGATCGCGGAACTCGCCGAGGGGGAACGCCGGCGTCGGCTCGCCCGGACGCAGACGGAGTGGTTTCGCCGCCTCGGGTGGCGGCTGATGCGTCCGCTCTTCGCGCTCGCCGTCGTCGCCGCGCTCGCTTTCCTCGCGCAGCGAATCATCGCCCCGGCGCTCGGCTTCGTGCTTTTCGTCGGTGGCGCCGCGGCACTCTACGCGGTGATCCAGGCCTATGTGCACGCCTGGTCGCGAGAGGGCGAGAAGCTCGCCGCCGCCGAAGCGAGCGCGTGGACGGCCCGCATCGCCCGGATCTGCGAGCGGCTTCGCGCTGGCGCGGACGGCGACTCGCGTCGATCCTGAGAGACCTCATGAGACCGGCCGCCCTCGTCGCGCTCCTGCTCGCCACGGCCCTCGCGGCGGCGCCTGCCGCGCTCGGCGCGGAGCTGCGCGAGCACCAGGCGCGGACGATCCTGAGAGCGATCGCCGAAGCACGCGCGGAAGCCGGCCGTGCGCCGCTCGAAGTCACCGCCACGCTCAATGCACTCGCGGAGGACCGCGCGCGGGCGCTCGCCTCGATGCCCGAAGACGACCGTCTCGACGACGCGCCCCATCTCGCGTCGCGCCTCGAGCGCGCCGGCTTGCGCGACACCTCGGCCACCGAGCGCGTCTTCCTCGCCAGGAACGTTGCCGACCTGCCTGGACTGGTCCTCGAACAGTGGCGGGCGCAGCGGGATTCGTGGCGCTTCGCGATGAGCACGGGCGCGCACGCGATGGGCGCCGGCGTCGTCCTCGCGAAAGACGGCTGGTTGATCGCCGTGGTCATCATCACCGCGCCGGCGTCGACCGAGGCGCCGCGCGCGTCGAGTCCGCGCGTCTACCGGGAGCGCGATCTCCGCGTTCTCGAGGAGCGCGCACTCGCGTTGATCGCGGACGCGCGCCGCCTCGCGAACGTACCTCCCCTCGTCGAGGACGAGCGGCTCCACGCGATCGCGCGCGAGCACAGCCGCGATCAGGCGGCGCGACAGACGCTCTCGCACGAGGGAGCCGACGGCTCGCGCGTCGCCGACCGCATCGAGCGCGCGGGGCTGGGCTTCCGCCGCGTCACCGAGAACGTCGCGTCGTCGCTCGGCCAGGACGATCCCGCGGCGAGCGCCGCCGAAGGTTGGCTGGCGAGCCCGGGACACCGGCGCAACGCGCTCGATGCGGGCGTGACGCGCACGGGCCTGGGCGCGGCGGTCGCGAGCGACGGCACGGTCTACTTCACGCAGATCTTCTGGCGGCCGAGGCCGTGACGATGGAGACGATCCTCGCCACCTATCGCGTCCACGCGCGCGGCGCCGAGGCCGAACGGCGCGCCGAGACGCTGCTGCTCGAGCAGACCGTCGAGTTGCCTCGCGAGGCGGTTCGCGACGCTTTCGTGCAGGACGAGATCCTGCCCGAGGTGCGCGCGATCGCCGATGCGGACGAGCAGCACAGCCTCGTCACGCTCGCCTTTCCCGCGGTCACGTCGGCGTTCGAGATCGGCCAGCTCGTCAACGTGCTCTTCGGCAACTCGTCGTTGCAGCCCGATCTCGCGCTCGTCGACCTCGCGCTCCCTCTCGACCTGCGCGTAGCGCTGGGCGGCCCGCGCTTCGGGATCGAAGGGCTGCGCCTGATCTGCGGACGCCCCGCGGGACCGCTGACATGCACCGCGCTCAAACCGATGGGCCTCACTCCCGACGCGCTCGCCGCGCTCTGCGCGACGCTCGCGCGCGCGGGCATCGACGTCATCAAGGACGATCACGGCCTCGCGGATCACCCCTTCTGTCCCGCGGATGCCCGCATCCGCGCCTGCACCGAGGCGGTCGCGGGTGTCGCCGACGAGACCGGACGGAGCGCGGTCTACGCGCCCAATCTTCTCGGCGGTCCTCGCGCACTGGCGATGCAGTGGGGACGGGCTCGCGCATGCGGCGCGCGCGCGGTGCTCATCGCGCCGATGCTCGTCGGATTGCCG
>CAZPJJ010000154.1:0-8823 GCA_964586535.1 uncultured Acidobacteriota bacterium
CTGCTCAACGAGCACCTCTGCCAGCCACGGCTCGACAATCGCTTCCTCGCGCTCTGCTACCTCGTCTACGACGCCCGGACGCGCTCGGTCGCGATGGCCTGTGCGGGCTTTCCCCGCCCCTATCTCGTGCGCCAGGGCATCGTCGAGGAGCTACCCGTCGAGGGCCTCGCGCTCGGCATCTTTCCCGGCATCGTCTATAGCCAACGCGTCGTCGGTCTCGCCCCCGGCGACACGCTGGTGATCACCTCGGACGGCGTCGACGACATGGGAGACCCCGAGGGCGAACCCTTCGGCCGCGCACGGCTTCGCGAAGTGCTGCGCGGGATGCCGGGGTGGGATGCGAGGTCGATCGCGCGAGAGATTCTCAGCGCGACGAACGCGCATGCCGAGGGAGGCGACCCGGACGACGACCGCACGGTCGTGGTGCTGCGCGCTGTCTCTTGACGTCGCTCAACGGGACGCGGGGACGAGCCCGCGCTCCCGGGCCTCGATCGCGACTTCGATCACGCGCCGCAGGTCCTCGATGCGGACGGGCTTCGCGAGGTAGTCGTCCATCCCGGCTTCGAGGCAGCGGGACCGGTCGCCCGGCATCGCGCCCGCGGTCATCGCCACGATGCGGACGTGCCTCCCGGCGAGCTCCGCCGCGCGGATGCGCCGCGTCGCCTCGTAGCCGTCGACCTCCGGCATCTGGCAATCCATGAGCACGAGGTCGAAGTCCCGCTCGGCCGCTTTTGCAACGGCTTCCCTCCCGTTCGCGACGACATCGGCCGTGTAGCCGAGGCGCTCGATCATGCGCAGCGCGACGCGCTGGTTCACCGGGTTGTCTTCGGCAAGCAGGATCGCCGGAGCGCCCTCCGGGGCTCGTGCGGGCGTGTCGCTCGCCGTATCCGCGGCGTCGTCCGGTGGCTCGGGCCCGAGCGCGGCGAGGCGAACGAGAGTCTCGAAGAGCTCGCGTGCGCGCACGGGGCGCGCGAGGATCGCGTCGATGCCCGGCTGCCGCCCCTCGCGCAGTTCGTCCGGCGTGTGGCGCGTCAGCACGACGAGCCGCTTCGCGCTCCGCGTCGAAAGCGCAGCGCCGAGCGCCGCGACTTCGAGAAGCGCGACGTCGACCGGATCGCCCTCCCCGCCCTCGCCGGGGATGGCCACGCGTGCGCCGTACGCCTGCAGCAGGGCAACGAGCGGCGTCCTCTCGGACTCGTGCGCGAGGGCCACGGCAACTCGCAGGCCCGCCAGCGTCCGCGCGTCAGGCGGCGGCTCGGGAGCGGCCGCGCCTCGCGGCAGAGTGAACGAGAAGCACGAGCCATGGCCGCGCTCGCTCTCCACCTCGAGCCGGCCACTCATCTGGGTCACGAGGTGTCGCGAGATCGAGAGACCCAAACCGGTGCCGCCGAAGCGCCTCGTCGTCGAGCCGTCTTCCTGGGCGAAGTCGTCGAAGATGCGCGCGAGAGCTTCCTCGGCGATGCCGATTCCCGTGTCGGTCACTGCGAAGCGGATGCGCTTTCCACCATCCACGGGCGCCAGCGAGACGCTGACCGCGCCCGTCTCGGTGAACTTGATGGCGTTCGAGAGCAGGTTCGTGAGCACCTGCCGCAGCCGCGTCGAGTCGCCGCGCATGACGAGCGTCGCCGTGGGAGCGGCATCGATCGCGAGGTCCAGCCCGCGGCCGTGCGCGACCGGCGCGAGCGCCGCGACCGCCTCTTCGACGCACTCGCGGGCATCGAAGTCGACCTGCTCGAGGACGATCTTCCCGGCCTCGATCTTCGAGATGTCGAGCACGTCGTTGACGACGTGCAGCAGCGCGTTGCCGCTCGAGACGATCATGTCGACGCACTCGCGCTGCTCCGCGTCGAGGCTCGTCCCCGAGAGCAGCGAGGACATGCCGATCACACCGTTGAGCGGCGTGCGGATCTCGTGGCTCATGTTCGCCAGGAACTGCGACTTGGCCTGCGAGGCGGCGAGCGCGGCGCGGCGCGCGTCTTCGAGTTCTTGCGTGCGCAGACTGACGAGGCGCTCGAGCTCGCGTTCGCGAGCGCGTGCGGCGAGCGTCCAGAGCCAGATGACGAGGCCGAGCGCGAACGCGATCGCCATCGCGATCGACCAGCGGAACCAGACCGTCTCGTAGAAGAACGGCTCCACGCGCAGCCGCAGGGGCGACGGGCTCGACACGTAGGGCTGCCCGGCGAACGACGCCTCGACCTGGAACTCGAACGCTCCCGCCGGGAGACGCGTGTAGTACGCGGTGCGCCGGGAGCCGGCCGGCACCCATCCGCGGTCGAATCCGACGAGCCGGTAACGAAAGACCACGTCGCGCGGAGCGACGAAGGTGGGCGCCGTATAGGCGATCTCCAGGTCGCGCGAACCGCGGGGAACGATCACCGGCCCGTCGTGGTGCGCCAGGGGCGTGCCGTTCGCCTCGATCGTCTCGACGACCACCGAGAGCGGCGTCGCGGCGCGCTCGAGATCGCGGGGATGGATCGCCGACGCGCCCGCGATCGTCGGGAACCAGATGCGGCCGTCCGACGCTTTCATGCCCGCGGGCGAGGCGCTGCCGTTGCATTCGCTGTCGCGGAGACCGTCGGCTTGGCGCAGGACGCGATTCGTCACGCGCTCTTTCCGCCCCAGGGCGACGTCGTCGAGCTCGTCGCGCGAGACGACGTAGACGCCGCGGTTGCAGGACATCCAGAGCCGGCGCTCGTCGTCTTCGACGATCGCGAAGGCCGTGTCGTCGTAGAGCCCGTCGCGGGAAGTGATCAGCCGCACGCGGCCGTCCTCGACGCGCATCAGGCCACCGCCGTAGGTCCCCACCCAGAGCACGCCGCGCTCGTCCTCGTAGAGCGAGTAAGTGAAATCGAAAGCGAGCCCGTTCGCCGTGGTCATCGTCGACAGGCGCCCGTTCTCGAGCCGCGAGAGGCCGGCGTTCGTCGCGATCCAGAGCGCTCCGTCGCGCGAGCGGAGGAGCCCGCGCACCGTGTCGTGTCCGAGGCCATCGGCCGTCGTCCAGACGCGGAAGCGCTGGCCGTCGAAATGCGCGAGCCCGGATCCCGCCGTCCCGATGAACGCGCCGCCCGCCCCGTCGCCGGTCAGCGCCAGGATTGCGTTCTCGGGCAAGCCGTCTTCCGTCGTGTAACGGGCGGCGACCCGCCCGTCGACCACTCGCAGCAACCCATCGGTACTCGTCCCGACGTAGAGGCCACCAGCGCCGTCCTCGGCGAACGCGCGAACGATCGTCCGGTCTCGATCGCGCAGCCCGAGATCGATCGCGGTCAGCCGGCCGTGCGCGAGTCTGTGGAGGCCGCCGCGCTCGGTACCGATCCACACGGCGCCCGTCCCGTCCTCGAAGACCGGCCGCACCATGCTGCTGCGCAACCCTTCCGGCTCGCCGTAGGTGAAGAAGCGGCTTTCCTTGAGCAGGCTGACACCCTGATCGTAGGTGCCGACCCAGACCGAACCCTCGCGATCTTCGTAGAGCGCGTGCACGGCGGCGTTCACGAGGTTTGGCTCTCGGGAGAGTCTCTCGACGGTTTCGCCGTGGACACGATAGAGCCCGTCTTCTCCCGTGCCGATCCAGATCGCACCCTGCCGGTCGCGCAGGAGCGCGTGGACCGAAGGCTCGCGGCCCTTGCGCGCCAGCGGCCGTGCACGCCAGCGGCCGCGGTCGTGGATGAAGAGTCCTTCGTCGGTCCCGACCCAGATCTCGTGCGAGGCCTCGTTGCAGAGTAGCGAGCGGATGCGCGTTCCCGGGGCTACCGGCGGCGCCCCGAGGTCTTCGACCTCGCCTCGCTCGATGCGCGCGACGCCCCGGGAAGTCCCCGCGAGAATCGCGCCCGTCGCGGTCAGCGCGAGCGTCGAGACGTCGGCGCTCGGCAGTCCTTGCTCGCGCCCGTAGAACTGCCTTGTATCGTCGTTGATCGTCCCCACGCCGCCGCCGTGGGTCGCATACCAGACAGTCCCCTCGCCATCGACCAGCACGTCGCGGACGATGTTCGAACGCAGTCCGCTGGACGTGTCGAGCGTGACGAAGCGGCCGTCACGATCGCGACGCGAAAGCCCGCCTCCGGCGGTCGCGATCCACAGGCACCCATCGGGTGTCTCCGCGATCGCCTCGACGCTGTTGTGCGGCGGCCCGTTCTCGTCGCTCTTCCGATGGATCGCGAGTCGATCGCCGTCAAAGCGAACGAGGCCCTCCTGGGTCCCGAACCACACGTATCCCTGGCGATCCTGAAAGACGGCGCCGACGCTCGACTGCGGAAGGCCGTCCGCGGTGCGCCAGGTCTCGATCACCGATTGGTCGAGCGGGTGTGCGGGGTCGAGGGCAACGACGGGAGTGACCCAGAGGCCGGCGGCGACCAGAACGGGAGCGAGGACGAACTTTCGCCCCTTCATTGCGCCCCCATCGACTGCGCGTCCGCTCAAAGCGAGCCTCACGGCCGGTGCTTTCAGTCCGGCAGCTCGACTTTGGCCAGCTTTTCGGCCCGTGGCGGCGCGGCTTGACCCGCGAATCGCGAGTCAGTTGTGGTCGATCGCGTGCGCCATGAGGTCGGCCAGGTCGACCTCCTCGAGGGCGGCCTCGTGCGTCGCGGAGAGCTTCACGGGCGGGGCGCAGCCCGCGTCGAGGGCCTCTTTCCAGCGGCCGGCGCAGAGGCACCAGCAGTCGCCAGGATTGAGGCCTGGGAACCCCGCGCGGGGGGCGGGGGTCCGTAGATCGTTGCCACGCGCGGCGCTGAATGCGAGGAACGCCTCGGTGACTTCCGCGCAGACGGTGTGCGAGCCCAGGTCTTCTTCGCCGGTGTCGCAGCGGCCGTTGCGGTAGAAGCCCGTGCGAGGGCGATCACAGCACGTCTCGAGGGGGCCGCCGAGGACGTTTCGCCCCGGACGGCGAGCGGGGTCGGCCATCGCCGTCACCCGCGTCCGCGCACGCGCGCCAGGCCGCCGTCGATGCCGATCGTCTGACCCGTGACCCACGTCGCGTCGTCCGAGAGGAGCCAAGCGATGGCCGCCGCGACTTCGTCGGCGCGGCCGATGCGCCCGAGCGGATGCATCGCCTCGGAAGCCTTCCGCGAAGCCTCGTTGCCGACGAGCCGCGCCGCGAGCGGGGTGTCGACGAGCCCTGGAGCGACCGCGTTGACGCGGATCCCCGCGCTCGCGTAGGTCGCGGCGGCGGCGCGCGCGAGGCCCTCGACGCCCGCCTTGGCGGCGGCGATCGCCTCGTGGTTCGCCAGCCCGGTCGCCGCGGCGGCGGAGGACATCAGCACGATCGAACCCCCTCCCTCGCGCATCGCGGCGGTCGCCGCCCGCACGAGGGCGAAGGCCGAGACCAGGTTCTGGCCGAGGGTTTCCTCGAGCTCGGCCGCGCTGGTGCGATGGGCAGGCTTCAGCAGGATCGAGCCCGCGAGGTTCACGGCTCCGAAGAGGCGTCCGCCGGACTCGGCGGCGCGCCCGATGAAGGCTTCGACCGCCGCGAAGTCGCGCGCCTCGAGCGGATGCGCGGTGCCGCCGACCTCCGCCGCGAGCGCATCGAGACGATCGGAGCGCCGGGCGCCGAGAAGTAGGCGGAAGCCTCGTTCGCGGAGCCGATGCGAGAGAGCGGTTCCGATGCCGCCCGTAGCACCGATGACCGCGATGGTTGGGGAGTCGGGGGTGAGCGGGAGCATGAATTCCTCCAGGACGATCGCAGGGATCCTTCGACGCTAACCCCGAAATCGGAACTGTCCACAAGGAACCGGGGATCGGGACGAGCCGCCCCGCGCGTGGCCGCGACCCGGACGAAGACCAGGAGCGAACCGCCGACCGGATCGGGCGACCCAGGAAAAACCACCCCTCCACGACGGCTGGTGAGGCGCGCGCCCCAGCGGTTGCGCCCCCTATCCCTTTGTCCTATAACGACGGTTCGCCAAACCGAAGGGTCGGAAGCGGCGGCTGGGTGAAGCGCGACATCAAGATTCGGAGCCCACGGCGGCGGGCCGTGATGTTCCCCCGTCTTCTCTTCGTCGCGCCTTTCGGGTCGGCCCTGCCGATCTGGGTTCAGGGAACACGCCCGTGACCGATGTCGGGACTCACTGCGTCCTCGAACTCTATGGGTGCGCCCCCCACCTCCTCAACGACGCCGATCACATCCTCGACGCTATGAGACGCGCCGCCGTGGCGTCCGGATCGACGCTCCTGGGCGAGGTCTCGCATCGCTTCGAACCGCAGGGCGTGACGGCGCTGGCGCTTCTGGCCGAATCGCATATCTCGATCCACACGTGGCCCGAGCATGGCTACGCGGCGGTCGACGTCTTCACGTGCGGCGAACACACGATTCCCGAGCGCGCCTGCGAAGTCTTCAAGACCGCGCTCGAAGCCCGCGAAAGCCAGCTGCGCAAGATTCCGCGCGGCGTGGGCGCCCCGGCGTCGACCTTCCGCTTCGATCGGCACCCCGCCAGCGACGATGCCAGCCAGAAGGAGCCGCAGGAATGCCAGGTGCTGACGTTCGATCGGATGTCTGGATCAACGAATACATCTCGCCCTGGGACATCTACCAACACGGCGTGACGCGGATCCTGGCGTCGAAGACGACGCGCTATCAGGAGATGCACATCGTGGAGAGCGGCGCCTACGGCAAGGCGCTCGTTCTCGACGGCAAGTGGCAGTCCTGTACCGGCGACGAGTTCATCTATCACGAGCCCCTCGTCCACCCGGCGATGATCCTCCACGGCGCACCGAAACGCGTGCTGGTCCTCGGCGGCGGCGAGGGCGCCACCGTCCGCGAGGCGCTGCGCTGGAAGAGCGTCGAGCGCGTCGTGATGGTCGACATCGACGGCGAAGTCGTCGATGCCTGCCGCGAGCACCTGCCCGAGATGCACCAGGGCGCGCTCGACGACCCGCGCACGGATCTCGTCATTGGCGACGCCCTCGACTACCTCGACGCCGGCCACGAGCCCTTCGACATCGTGATCTCGGATCTTTCGGATCCGATCGAAGACGGCCCGTCGTTCAAGCTCTTCACGAAGGAGTATTTCCAGAAGGCGGCGGGCGTCCTCGCACCGGACGGCATCTTCGTGCTCCAGGCGGGGCCGATCTCACCGATCGAGATCACGGCGCACGCGCGGACGGTGAACACCGTCAAGGCGGTCTGGCCGCACGTGACGACGATGATCGCGCCGACGCCCACCTACGGCTCGCCCTGGGGCTTCGCGCTGGCGAGGGCGCGCGCGTTCGACCTCTCCCCCGACCCCGCGGCGATCGACCGCCTGCTCCTGGAGCGCACGACGGGGGGCCTGCGCTTCGTCGATGGCCGGTCGCTTCTGGCGCTCTTCCATCCGCCGGTCTACGTGCGTCGCGCGATCGAGCGCGAGACCCGCGTCTACACGCTCTCCGAGCCGCCGAAGTTCTTCGGCACCGGTCACGCAGGGACCTGATCCACCAGCACGGATTCGGATGCCGGCCTCTGGCGCCCGTGCCTCGCACTCGTAAACTCGGCGCCATGTTGCCTCGCGCGACCCCTCGCGCCGGTGATGGGGCACGTCCGCCCCAAGGAGAATCGATGACCACAAGACGCCCAGGGCGATCGATCGGCAGCGCCCTGCTCTCGGTCCTGCTCGCCACCGCGTTCCTCGCGCCCGCGGTTCTCGCGGCCGAATCCGCGCAGGCCAAGGTGCCGGTCGAAACCTTCGAGTTGTCCAACGGCATGCGCTTCCTGCTCGTCCAGAAGCCCGAGATGGCCACGGTCGCCGGCGGCTGGGTGGCGCACGTAGGCTCGTCGAACGAGCAGATCGGCCAGACCGGACTCGCGCACTTCTTCGAGCACATGATGTTCAAGGGGTCGCGGACGATCGGCACGACGAACATCGAACGCGACTTGCAGATCCTGGCCGAGCAGGAGGCCTTGCAGGACGAGATCCGCGCCCACTACGCGAAGCAGCGCGAGCGCTGGCGGCGCGGCGAGATCGCGGATCCGTTCGCGGCCGACGCGCGCACGCCCGAGTTGATCGACCTCGAGGCGCGCTTCCAGAAGCTGGTCGACGAACAGCGCGCGCTGATGGTGAAGGACGAATTCGACCAGGTCTACACGCAGGCGGGCGGAACGCGGATGAACGCGTTCACGAACCAGGACATGACGGTCTACTTCATCACGGTGCCCGCGAACAAGCTGGAGCTCTGGTTCTGGATGGAGTCGGACCGTCTGAAGGAGAACGTGCGCCGCGAGTTCTACTCGGAGCGCGACGTGGTCTTCGAGGAGCGCCGGCTGCGCACCGAGTCGACGCCGACGGGCCCCTTCGAGGAGCAGTTCGAGGCGCTCTTCTGGCAGTCGCATCCGTACAAGCAGCCGGTGATCGGCTGGCCCTCGGACCTTCGCACCTATAGCGCCGCGCAGGCCGATGCGTTCTTTCAGACCTACTACGCGCCCAACAACATCACGGCCGCGTTGGTCGGCAACTTCGATCCCAAGGAAGTGCGCGCGCTCGCCGAGCGCTACTTCGGCCGCCTCGAGCGCCGCCCTGCTCCGCCGGACATCGTGACGCTCGAGATCGACCCGCTCGTCGAGCGCCGCATGCGCGCAGAGTGCGATTGCCAGCCGCAGGTCGAGATGCGCTATCTGACGGTTCCTTTCCGCCACAAGGATTCGTACGCGATCGACGTGCTCGCCGCTTTGCTCAACGGCCGGACGGGCCGACTCTACAAGTCGCTCGTCTCGGGACAGCAGATCGCGTCCGAGGCTCGCGCTTCTCAGGCGAGCCAGAAATGGGCGGGTTCGTTCTCCCTCGTCGCCGAAAGCAAGGGCGAGGCGACGCCCGGCGATCTCGAGCAGGCGATCGAGGCCGAAATCGCGCGCCTGCAGAACGA
>CAZPJJ010000155.1:0-8816 GCA_964586535.1 uncultured Acidobacteriota bacterium
CAGGATGTCCTCGGGGTCGTGCTGCAGGTCGGCGTCGAACTTCACCGCGATGTCGGCGCCGGCCTCGCGCGCGGCCGTGAGCCCGCTCCGCACCGCCGCGCCGAGCCCGCGGTTGACGCGATGCCGGACCACGCGATCGGCGCCCGCCTCGATGGCGAGCGAGCGGGTCTTGTCGGTGCACCCATCGTCGACGACGAAGACCTGCGTCGCGAGGCCGTGCTCCCGCAAGGGCGCCTTCATCGCGCAGAGCGAGCGCACGACATCCGCGATGCGCTCCTCCTCGTTGTAGGCGGGCACGACCAGGATCAGCATTCGTTCCACGACTGTCGTCATGAGACTCCCTCACCGCGGCAGATCCGCCGTTTCCGGCGGGTCATTCCGTGAGCGCCCCGGCCGCAAGCCCTCGTGCGCGGGTCACTCTACGCCGGCCGCCCTCGTCTCGCGGACGCTTCGAGCATAATGCCGCGTCGAGCCGAATGGCTGCCTTTCCGGGTCGCGGCGCGGCGATCTTCGGTTTCTCTCCTGTCGCGCCGCCCTCGGCATCGCGCCGGCCCTGCCGTGTGCCCGGACGCCCGGTAGGCACTATCGTTTCCGCATGAATGGAACCGCCGCATGATCCGCGCCCTGCTCTTCTCGCTGCTTCCCAGTGCCCTGAAGGTATTCTGGCTGCGCCGTCGCGGCGTCGACGTCGGTCCCGGCACGACCATCGGCTTCGGCATGGTCATCGCAGGCAAGATCCGACGGATCGGCGATCACTGCCGGCTGGGTCCGTTCTCGCTCATCGTGGGCGACGACATCGAGATCGGCCGGCACGTCCGCTTCCACTCGCTGACGTTGATGCGCGCCGGGAAGATCACCCTGAAGGACTTCGCGAAGATCGGCTCGCTTTCGATCATCAACGGCCGCGAGCCCTTCTTTCCGCGCTCCGAGATCAGCGTCGGCGTCAACTCGTACATCTGCCCGCTCTGCTGGATCGACTGCGGCCAGCGCGTGATCATCGGCGACGATGTCAGCATCGGCGGCGCGACGCACATCTTCACGCACGGTTCGTTCTTGCCCTACCTCGAGGGATTTCCATTTCAAACGGGCGACGTCGTGATCGGCAACCGCGTCTACGTGCCGTGGCGCGTGTTCATCATGCCCGGCACGACGATCGAGGACGACGTCATCATCGGCGCCAAGTCGCTGCTGCGCGGGCACTTTCCCGCGAACAGCATGGCGGTCGGCATCCCCGCGAAGATCATCCGCCAGCCCTACAAGGGTCCGATGGACGACTCCGAGCGAAGGCGCCGGCTCGCCGAGATCTTCGACAAATTCCTCGAGGTCTCCGGGCAACTGAATCACACCGTCGAGATCGTCGAGAAGAGCGAGGCGCGCACGCACATCCGCTGGCGCCCCGACCATGCGCGTGGCGCCGATCTCTTCTACAGCGCCGACCCCCACGAGGCGGCACCGCAAGGCCGGCCCGTGCTGCGCGTCTATCTCGACGAGACGAGCCTCCCCGAGCGGGGCTCGTTCTTCAACGCGCGTCTCCGGCGCTTCCGGATCGAGCCGAGAGAAGCGGCGCTGGGGGCGATGGTCAAGCGGCTCTTCAACTACTTCGGCGTGCGAGGAATGGCGCTGTAGCCGCCGCGAGGCTCTTCCAGGCCGCACGCACTTCTTCGAACGCATCGCGCCCCAAGAGGAACCGGCAGACCAACGCGGGCGGCTGCGAGAGCTGCTCGCGCCAGTAGGCCCAGTCCGAGCCCCATCCGCGCCGCCAGAGGCGTACGGTCGCCGTTTTGCGCGTGGTCTCGGTCCACCGGAACTTCCACTCGTCGGTGCCGCGCAAGAGGTTCATCTCGCCGACGCCGCGTTCGATGAGCATTTCCATGACCCGGCCCGTCATGTAATGCCCGGGCGAGTACTTGTGATAGCGCAGCGCGAAGCCCATCTGGTAACCGTAGTACGAGCGGTCATCGAGAAAGCCGTAGTGCGTCGCCGCGGGTGCTCCGTCCACATAGATCAACCAGAAGAAGAGTCCGCCCTTGCGCGCCATGCGCTCGGCAAGGTCGCGATGGAAGGCGAGATAGTCGTCCTTCTTGAAGTTCCCGCCGCGCTCGGTCGCCTCCATGCGCTCCTGGTGCAATCGCGCGAGCTGCTCGACGCCGGTCGCCACGTCGACATCCTCGCCGACGCGCTTCCATTCGATGCGCAGATCCTTCTCGATCTTGCGCCGGTAGCGGCGAAGCTGCTGGCGGAAGTGCGGATTGCAGCTCGCGAGATAGTCGTCGAACGAAGCGGGAAGCGTGATGTAGGGACAGGTCGAGCGGGGCTCCTGGCGCGCGCGCAACTCGCCCCGCGAGTGCCCGTGCCAGTGCTCCGCCATTCGGGCGAGCGAGCCCTCCGGCTCCAACTCGGAGAACTCCGCGAAGTGCCACGACGCATCGCCGACGAGAGCCGGCTGCAACGCGCGCGCAACGTCGGCCTCGCGCCCCGTCTCGACGAGGGCGTCGAGAAAGTCAGGATTCACGACGTCGCCGTAGCCGAGATTGCGCAGCGCGACGACGCTCCCCAGCCGCGTCTCGCGAGCCTCGATGCAGAGCGGAACGATCGCCACGAGCCTCCCCCCCGGCTCGCGCACGACGTAGGTGCGCGCGCCTCGCTCGCGGGCGAAGTGATCCCACCAGGTGCGCAGGAACGTGTACGAGACGAAGACGTTCTGCGTGCGCGCTCGCGAGAAGAGATCGTCCCACTCGCGCTCGAGCGTCTCGATCGGCTCGATCGCGGCCACGAGAGGGCCCTTCGTTTCAGGAGCCACGCGGGCCGTGCTCATGATGCCGCCTCCAAGACCTGTTCGTAGAGCGCCTCGTAGCGCCCGACCATCGTCTCGAGCGCGTACTCCCGCTCGGCCCGGACGGAAGCCGCGCTTCCCAGCGCCATCCGCCGCGGGGCGTCGTCGAGGAGCGCCTCGATCGCCCGCGAGAGTGCGCCCGCGTCGCCCGCCGGAACGACGAGTCCGCACGCCCCTTCCGCGAGGCACTCGGCGTTGCCTCCCGCGTTCGTAGCGACGATCGCCTTTCCCGCCGCCATGGCCTCGATGAGCGCATTGCTCATGCCCTCGGAGAGCGAGGGCAGCACGAAGACGTCGAGTGCGGCGAGCAGGCCGGGAACGTCGTCGACGACCCCGGGCAGGAGGACGCGCGCACCGGCCTCTCGCGCGGCCAGCAGCGCGCGGATCTCGTCTCCGTAGCCAGGCGTGACCTCGCCCGCGAGGACGAGGCGCACACGGTCACACCCCTCGAGAAGCGGGAGCATGGCCTCTACGAGGACGCGCTGCCCTTTGACGGGCTTGATGGTGCCGACCGCACCGACGAGGACCTCGCCCTCGAGGACGCCGTGAGCGCGACGAAACGCGGCGCGGTCTCCCGTGCGAAAGCGGCTCAGTTCGGCGCCGTTGGGAATCACGAGCACCTTCTCGGCGGGCGCTCGCTCCAGGTCGAGCGTGAAACGCCGCACCGCCTCGGAGTTCGCGACGATGCGATCGACGAATCGATTGGTCATTCGGTAGCCGCGCAGATGATGCGGCCGGTTCGCCTTGATCGCGCGGCGCGTGGTGATGATCGCGCGCGGCGCGCCCCAGCGCGCGGCGAGCATGCCGTAGACGTCCGCGTCGAAGAGAAAGGTCTGCACGATGTCGATGCGGGCGTCGCGCACGAGCTTGGTCAGCGTGTAGAGCTTGGCGAGCGCCGAGGGACGCCGCAGCGGGCCGCGCAGTCGGAGTTCCTCGGTCGGGATTCCGTCCGCGCGCAGCCCCTCCGCCCAGTACCCGCCCTCGCCGAGAACCGCCACGCGAGGCTCGACGCGGCCGCGGGCAGCGAGTGCGCGGGCGAGCGTCATCACGGCGAGTTCCGTCCCTCCCGGGCCGAGGCTCCCCGTGAGCAACAACACGCGCGTGCTCACTTCCCGGCCGCTTGAGGCGCGTTGGCGCCGAGGAGGGAAACGACGAAGCGCCGCTTACCCGACGCGAGCAGTGGAATCTGGGGGACGACCTCGATCTCGACGTGCAGCGCCGGGCCCATCGCGCGCACGACGGCTTCTTTCACGCGCGCCGCCCCATCGTCACCGAAGCCGGGCCCGGGGACGAGCTTGATCGTGACGTGATCGACGCGCTCCTGGACGACCTGGAATTGGTCGATCGAACGGTCGAAAGGCCGCAGGATGAGCGTGAAGAACGTACCGCCGAATGCCTTGCCCTCGGGAGTCACGATCACGTCGAGGGAACGCCCCTCGATCGAAGCGAGCCTCGTGAACGGCCACGGCTCCGCGGATTCGGGAGGCGCGAAGACGCCGAGATCCTCGATGCGATAGCGGATGAAGGGCATGACGTGATTGTCGAGATCGGTGATCACGAGCTCGGTCGGCGCACCCGCGTGACGGGGGTCGAGCGGCTCGACGATCAGCCGCATGTCCATCAGGTAGAGCCCTCGGCCGTCCGGTGCGTCCGAGGCGATCATGCCGAACTCGCGCGAGGCGTAGCGATTGCGCACGATCGCGCCGAACGCGGCTTCGATCTCGGCGCGAACGGGCGGATAGAGCGCCTCGGACGAAAGATAGATCAGGCGTACGCCGAGGGCGCGGCACCGTTCGCGGCCAAGTCGCCGCGCGACGTGCAGCAGGATCGAGGGATACGACGAGAGCACCTCCGGACGGAAGGCCTGGAGCCGCTTCCAGTACTCGCGGAGCTCGTCGTCGCCGACACCGTACGCCGAGAGAAAGAGCCGGTTGGCGAGCGTGTCGTAGAGCTGCGAGGCTCGCGAGGGCGCGGTCTCCAGCGACGATCCCCAGAGCGTCGCCACGCGTGTTCCCGGAACGACGCCGTCCCAGAGCTCGGTCAGTCGCCCGGCCGCGCGGCGCCAATCCTGGGTTTCTCGATCGACCTTGAAATAGATGTTGCGGCCGGTGGATCCGCCGGTCGAGCGATCCCGCGCCTCGCCGCGTCCGCCGCTCTTGCTCGTCAACTCGTCGCGGCGTTCGATGATCAGGGCCTTGTCCTGATAGGGAAGCCGCCGCAGGTCGTCGATCGAGCGCACGTCCCGGGGCCGTGCACCGAGGCCGTCCATGACCTCGGTCCAGTACGGAACCGTGGCATAGGCGTGCGTGAGGAGCCGCTGGAGCTTCTCGAACTGCCAGGCCCGCATCTGCTCGCGCGACCAGGATTGCATCGCGCGGTATTGGCGCAGGTAGAGCGGGTAGCGCCGCCCGCTCCGCCAGGCGACGGCGCGATCGAGCAGCGCGACGAGGCCGGTGTTCACGCTCCCTCCTCGGCGCCGTGGGGACTCGCCCCCGGCGCGGGGAAGACTCTCCGCCACAGCCAGATGCCCTTGATGGGAACGTCCGCGTAGAGGACGCCGCGATTGCGCTCGACCTTGAGCGCGAACGAGATCGTCCACGGAATCGTCCGCTGCGCGCCGCGAAAGAACGCCGTGGCCGAGATGCGCCCGATGCGATCGGGGCGGCTGCCCTGGAAATTCTGCGGTTGCTTCATTCGCGAGGGCAGCGTCGCCGCGTGATACCCGCACTCTTCGAGCAGATCGAAGGCGTCGGGACACGTGCCGCCGTTCGGCCAACACATGAAGCGCACCTCGCGGCCGGTCACCTCTTCGATGCGCTCGCGTGCGCCGAGGAGTTCTTCGCGCAGCCGTGCGCGGAAGACCTCTCTGCTCTCCGGCACGGCCGCGCAGGGCCGCTGCGCGCGATGCGCAGCCACGATGGACTCGAGCTGCTTGCGCCAATCTCCGCGCTCGAAGAACGCGCGCCCGCCTTCCTGCTGAACGTGCATCACCAGGAGCCGCTCGAGCGCGGGATCCGGAGTGACGGCGGGCGACGAGAGTGCGAGCTTGTTCTCGTAGACGGGGGCGCCCCAGGACACTCCCTCGTGATCGATGCGCTCGAACCAGAAGGGCTTCTCGTCCGGATGGCGGTTCCACCACATCCAGCGCAGCTGGCGCATGCGCGTCCTTGGATTGTGGAAGTCGACGACGCGCTCCGAGATCGGCAACCAAGTGTGGGTGCGTCCGTGCGACTGGATGTCGAGCGTGCCTTCCTGCGCGAGGGTGCGCAGCTCGGCTTCGTTGAGATAGCCGAACACCTCGAGTTCGCGCTCTTCGATCTTGCCCTTCCAGACATCCTCGATCGTCGGGCGCGGGGTCGAGCCCGGCTGGATGAAGTCCGAAGGCATGAAGACCGTCCCCGTGAACCCGTACTTGCGCAGCAGCGGCGCCGCATAGACCCAGTTGTCGAGATATCCGTCGTCGAAGGTCAGCACGATCGGCTTCTTCGGAACCGCGCGCCGGCCGAGCAAGTGCTCGTGAAGGTGGGCCAGTGAGATCGTCTCGAAGCCGCGCCACTTCAAGTAGCGCAGATAGCCCTCGAAGCACCATGGCGGACACCAGATATCGAAGGTCTCGGGTCGGTCCGGACGATCCGCCGCGATCGAGTGCAGCATGACGACGGGTATTTTCGTTGGCGAGAGGTCGAAGAGGAGCCCCTGCGCAAGCAAGGCGCCCGCGCCGACGGCCGCCCACGCCGCGGGCCCCGCTCCCACGGCGAGCGCCGTCGCTCCGCCCCCGGCGAGGACGAGCCCCGCCGCGCCCGCGGCGCGTCTCAGCGTGCCCTGCTTCACGCGCCACCACGCGTGAGCTTGGGCATGCGCCGCGCGGGGTTGCCGAAGACGAAGTCGCCGGGCTCGACATCGCGCAAGACGACGCTGCCGGGACCGACGGACGACCACGCGCCGAGTGCGAGGCCGGGCACGATCGTCGCATTCGTCTGGATCTCGACGCCCTCCCCGAGCCTGACGTTCCCTGTGATGTTCACGCCGGGGGCGATCGTCGAGAAATCGCCGATCGTGCAGTCGTGTCCGACGGTCGCGCCGAGATTGATCGTCGTGTGTGCACCGATGACGGTGTCGTACGCCACGACGACTCCCGCACCCACGATCGCGCCGGCGGCGACCGTCGTCCCAGCGCCGAGGATCGCCGCGGGGTGCACAGCGGTGGCGAAATCCGCCCCGGCTTCCGCGAACTTCGCCGCCACGGCCTGCTTCGCGCGCGCCGACGCGAGCGCGACGATGACGACCCAGTCCGGCTCGCGATGGGCGAGATACCAACCCCATCCGCCGAGCACCGGGAGACCGCCCAAAGAGCTGCCGTGCGACGTTGCATCGTCGTCGAGGAAGCCGAACGGCTGTGGCGCTTCGAGGCCGGCGGCGAGTCGGGCACGGACGATCTCGAGCGTCCCACGCCCATGACCACCCGCGCCGAAGATGAGCAGGCGCGCGTTCACGGCTTTGCCTCGGTTCCAGCGCCCGCGTGCGCGGACTGCTTCTCCTTCTCCAGGGCGGCGCGCTTGCTCTTCCAGTAGTCGGCGTCGGCGATCATGTCGCTGCCGGCGAGCACGGCGGGAATCGTCTTCAACAGCACCAAGACGTCCATCCAGAAGGTCAACCGATCGATGTATTCCAGATCGAGGCGGATGCGCTCGGGCCAGGCGATCGCGTTTCTTCCATTGACCTGCGCCCAGCCCGTCAGCCCGGGAAGGACGGCCAGCCTTCGGCGCTGCTCGTCGTCGTAGAGCTCGGCCTGGTAGCGCATGCCGGGCCGTGGCCCCACCGCGCTCATGTCGCCGCGCAGCACGTCGAAGATCTGCGAGAGCTCGTCGAGGCTGAGCTTGCGGATCACGCGCCCGATCCGCGTGATGCGCGCATCGTTGCGTTCGACGAGGATCCCCGCGCCCTTGTGCTCGGCGCCGATGCACATCGAACGGAATTTCGTGAGCAGGAAGGGCTTCCCGTCGCGGCCGATGCGCTCCTGGCGGTAGAAGATCGGACCGCCGTCCTCGAGCTTGATCAAGGCCGCGATGACGAGCATCGGGACGCCGAAGACGAGCAGCACGCCCGCCGCGATGAGCAGATCGAAGGCGCGCTTACCGAAGCGCGCGTAGAAGCCGCGCGGATGGGGGTGGTAATTCCCGGGAACCGGCGCCGCGCTCATCGGCCCGCCTCGGCCGGACTCACCGCCACGGGAAGCGCCAGCGGCGCGGTCGGGAAGACGATCATGCGCCCGCCCTCCGGATGACGCCCGGCGAGGCGCGCGCGCACTTCGTCCCACGAGCGCACGTGGCGGTAGCCCTTCCAGAAGCTCTTCCTGACGTCGGCTTCCGCGAGCGTCGGTGCGAAGATCAGCAGCTCGCGACCGGCGAGATAGGCCCGCTCGACGGGCTCGCGCCAGAGGCGCATGCGCGGCCCGTGCAAGCTGTGATGGCCGCGGCCGTGCGGGCACGCGGCGGTCACGATGACGGTTCCGCCCTCGCGAACCGGAGCGGGATCGACGACGCGGTAGGCGTTGAACGCGTTGCCCACCTGGAGCAGCTCGCTGTCCTTCGGGTACGCGTTGAGGATGCACGCATCGGCGCCCGGAACGAGCGGAACGCGAAACGCGCGGCGCGCGAACGCGACGGCCTCGCGGTGCGCGGTGACCGGATGCCCGTAGACGTGTGCGAGCGGCTCGCGGCGCTCGCCGGGCACGATGTTGACGACCGCGCGCAGACCTGCGGCCAGCGCGATTTCCTCCATCTCGGCGCGCGCGCGATTGCCGTCGACGACTCCGAGCCCCGCACCTGAGAGTCCGGTAACGGCGGGGCGGTGGTTCATTTCGAGCGTTTCGATCCCCGCGACTCCCGGCAGGACGATCTTCCCGCCGCCGCCGAAGCCTGCGTAGGGATGCGGCACGACGGATCCCACGGCGAGCTTGAGATCCGCTTCGTGGAAGAGGCGG
>CAZPJJ010000156.1:0-8788 GCA_964586535.1 uncultured Acidobacteriota bacterium
CAATCGTTCCCACGTTCACGTGCGGCTTCGTCCGCTCGAACTTCTCCTTGGCCATTGGGCTTCCTCCCTAACTCAGGTCTTCGTTCACGAGGGGCGCGCTCGGGCCGCCCGAGGTAGGCGATGCTTGCACCCGGCAGAGACTCACCACCGGTAATGCGCGAAGGCCTTGTTGGCTTCGGCCATGCGGTGGACGTCGTCCTTCTTCTTCATTGCGTTGCCGCGGAAGTTCGCGGCGTCGAGAACCTCCGCTGCGAGTTTCTCGATCATCGTGCGCTCCGGACGGGAGCGCGCGAAGGAGATCAACCAACGGAAGGCCAGCGAGCGGCGGCGCTTCGGGTTGACCTCGATCGGCACCTGATAGTTCGAACCGCCGACGCGGCGCGACTTGACTTCCATCGACGGCTTCAGGTTGTCGACGGCCTTCTTGAAGATCTTCACCGGGTCGTCCCCGGTCTTCTCCTGAATGCGGTCCATCGCCGTGTAGAACGTGCGCGCGGCGACGGTGCGCTTGCCGTCCTTCATCAACGAGTTGATGAACTGCGTGACGAGGACCGAACCGAAGATCGGATCCGGTGGCACTTCGCGCTGCGGGACTTCACGCCTTCTGGGCATCTCGCTATCCTCCGCCGCCTAGGACTTCTTCGGGCGCTTGGCGCCGTACTTCGATCGGCCCTGCCGCCGCGCATCCACGCCCGAAGCGTCGAGCGTTCCGCGGACGATGTGATAACGAACGCCGGGAAGGTCCTTCACGCGGCCGCCGCGAATCAGCACGATCGAGTGCTCTTGCAGGTTGTGGCCGACGCCCGGGATGTAAGCGGTCACTTCGATGCCGTTCGTGAGACGGACGCGAGCGACCTTACGAAGCGCGGAGTTCGGCTTCTTCGGCGTCGTCGTGTACACGCGCGTGCATACGCCGCGCCGCTGCGGACACGCCTGCAGCGCCGGACTCGCCGTCTTCGTGCGAACCGCTTCTCTTCCCGACCGGACGAGTTGACTGATCGTTGGCACGTGCTGCCCCTCCTCCCGGCTGCGGGATGCCCCGCCTTCGCAGGGAATCTCACGCCCAGGGGATCCTTCACCTGGCGCACTCTTTCGTCGTTCCAGCCGGACACAGCCGCTGGACGACCCCGCGGTTCATGCGGCGTCCTCACACGGGGCGCAGGTGGGACCCCGTCTCGAGGAAGCGCCGCTCGCTGGGCCTTACCTTCCGTTGTGGGCGCGTTTCCGGCCGGGTGAAGCGAACTCCACGGGCCGAGCCGTTCGTCCACACGTTTCGCTGAGAGGACTCGAGGGCCTCTCGGCGCACGAAGCAGGGATCGTAGACGCGCGCACCCCTGCTGTCAAGAAGAAGTTCCGCCGAAGTGCCTCCCCGCCCCCGGTTTGCTGGTGCCGTCTGTCCTGAGCCTCCGGCAACCCTCTCTCCCGGCCGCCCGGCCCGCCGAGCGATACTCCGGCGTTGGCCGCTACACCCCAGGAAAGAAAAGAGGCGACGCCGGAGCGCCGCCTCACTTTTGCTCGACTTTCACCGCAGCGGGGTGGTCAGGCCTTCTTTTTGGTCGGACCCGTCTCGCCCCCCAGGCCGCTGAGGAGTCCCCCTGCGAGCAACTGGGCGAGCGCGGCGTCATCTGGGCCCGCTTCGAAGAGGAGCTGGTCCTCTTCGGGTTCCTCGTCCCGTGGCAACTGCGTGGGCAACTCGTAGCCACGATAGGCTTCGGAGCCCGTTCCGGCGGGGATCAGCCGTCCCATGATGACGTTCTCTTTCAGTCCCCGAAGCTTGTCGACCTCGCCGCGAATCGCCGCCTCCGTGAGCACTCGCGTCGTCTCCTGGAAGGATGCGGCCGAGACGAAGGAATCGGTGGAGAGACTGGCCTTGGTAATACCGAGCAGGAGCGGACGCCCCATCGCCGGCTGGCCGCCTTCCGCGACGACGCGATCGTTCTCGCGCCTGAAGCGGAACTTGTCGACCTTCTCCTCGAGAACGAACTCGGTATCCCCGACGTCCTCGATGTGGACCCAGCGCATCATCTGGCGGACGATGACTTCGATGTGCTTGTCGTTGATGTCGACGCCCTGAAGCCGGTAGACCTCCTGGATCTCGTTCACCAGGTAGTCCTGAAGGGCTTTTTCTCCGAGCACCTTGAGAATGTCGTGCGGGTTCTTGGGTCCGTCCATGAGCGCGTCGCCGGCGCTCAATTCCTCGCCGTTGCGCACCGAGATGTGCTTCCCCTTGGGGATCTTGTACTCGCGGCGCTCGCCCTCGGGCGAGATCACGGCGACGGGAATGTGGCTCTTGAGCTTCTCGGCGTGCTCGTCGTACTCGACGCGTCCATCGATCTCGGCGATGACCGCCGGCTCCTTCGGCTCACGGGCCTCGAAGAGCTCGACGACGCGGGGCAGACCACCCGTGATGTCCTTCGTCTTGGTGGTCTCGCGCGGGATACGGGCGATGACGTCGCCGGGCCGCACCTCGTCCCCGTCGAGCGCCATGAGCAGCGCCTTCTCGGGAAGCAGGTAGCTGCGCACGGCCTTCTTGCCGCGCTTGATGACCACCTTCGGGACCAGCGACTCGTCCTTCGAGCGGATGATCATCTTCTGGACGAAGCCGGTGACCTCGTCCTGCTCTTCACGAACCGAGATGCCTTCGACGATGTCCTCGAAATGGACCGTGCCCTCGTCTTCGGTGAGGATTGCGAGGGTATAGGGATCCCATTCCATGAGCCGCACGCCGGGCTGCACGACCTGGCCGTCCTCGACCTTGAGGACCGCTCCGTACGCCACGGCGTGGCGTTCGAGCTCGCGATTCCGCCGGTCGAGCACGACGAGGTGCCCCTGGCGGTTCATGACGACATGCTCGCCCTTGCGGTTCTCGTTCCAGCGAAGGTCGATGAACTTGATCGTTCCTTCGTTCTTCGCCTCGGCGAACGACTGCTCGTGGACCTGGCTCGCCGCGCCGCCGATGTGGAAGGTCCGCATCGTGAGCTGCGTGCCCGGCTCGCCGATCGACTGCGCGGCGAGCACGCCCACCGCCTGGCCGATTTCGACGAGCCGCCCCGTGGAGAGATCGCGGCCGTAGCAGAGCTTGCAAACGCCCTGCACGGTTTCGCAGGTGAGCACCGACCGGATGCGCACGGTCTCGATGCCCGCGAACTGGATTTTCGCGGCGAGATCCTCGTCGATGAGTTCGTTCTTGTCGACGATGAGTTCACCGGAGGTCGGATCGTAGACGGGGTCGAGAGCGACTCGGCCGACGACTCGGTCGCGCAGCGACTCGATCACCTCGCCACCTTCCACGATAGCCTTCACGTCGATGCCGTCGAAGGTCTCGCAGTCTTCCTCGCTGATGATCATGTCCTGGCCGACATCGACGAGCCGGCGGGTCAGGTAGCCAGAATCGGCGGTCTTCAGTGCCGTGTCGGCCAGGCCCTTTCGGGCGCCGTGCGTCGAGATGAAGTACTGAGCGACCGTGAGACCTTCACGGAAGTTGGACGTGATCGGCGTCTCGATGATCTCGCCGGACGGCTTCGCCATCAGGCCGCGCATGCCGGCGAGTTGGCGCATCTGCTGCTTCGAGCCTCGCGCGCCGGAGTCCGCCATGATGTAGATCGGATTGAGTTCGAAGGTCGGCTCGCCTTCGGATCCTCGCATGCGCTTGAACATGGCCTCGGCGACGCGATCCGTGACGTCCGACCAGATGGCGACCACCTTGTTGTAGCGCTCGCCGTTCGTGATCGAGCCGTCGCGGTACTGCTGCTCGACCTCGATCTGCTCCTCGCGAGCCTGAGCCACCAGCGGCTCCTTCTGCTCGGGGATGTTCATGTCGTCGACGCCGATCGAAATGCCGGCCTTGGTCGCGTAGCGGAAACCGAGGTCCTTGAGCTTGTCGACCATTTGAACCGACAGATCGTGGCCGAAGTGCAGGTTGCAGAAGTTCACGAACTCCTGCAGCCCCTTCTTCTTGAGCACGCCATTGATGAACGGCAGCTCGTCCGGCAGCGCCATGTTGAAGATCACGCGCCCCACCGACGTATCGATCAGCATGTTCGACACGACCTGGATCGGAGCCCGCGACACGTCCTGCGAATCATAGAGCGTGGTCAGCTCCATGAGCTTGCCGGAGTAACGGAGCTTGATCGGCGTGAGGGTCTCGACGTACCCGGCCTCGTGCGCGAGCAAGACTTCATCGACGCTGCCGAAGACGCGGCCTTCGCCCTTCCGGAACCGCTTCGAGAGCGTCAGGTAATAGATGCCGAGCACCATGTCCTGCGTCGGAACGACGATCGGTTTGCCGCTCGCCGGCTTGAGCAGATTGCGCGTGCTCATCATGAGCACATGGGCTTCGGCTTGCGCGCGCGTCGAGAGCGGCACGTGCACGGCCATCTGGTCGCCGTCGAAGTCGGCGTTGAATGCGGTGCAGACCAGCGGGTGGATCTGGATCGCTTTCCCTTCGACGAGGGTCGGCTCGAAAGCCTGAATTCCGAGGCGGTGCAGCGTCGGCGCGCGGTTGAGCAGGACCGGGTGGTTCTGAATCACCTCTTCGAGGATGTCCCAGACTTCCGGCCGCTCGAGCTCGACCATTTCCTTGGCGGCCTTGATCGTGGAGACGATTCCGCGCTCTTCGAGTTTGTTGTAGATGAACGGCTTGAAGAGCTCGAGCGCCATCTTCTTGGGTAGACCGCACTGATTGAGTCGGAGATCGGGACCCACGACGATCACGGAGCGGCCCGAATAGTCGACGCGCTTTCCGAGCAGATTCTGGCGGAACCGGCCCTGCTTACCCTTGAGAGCGTCGGAGAGCGACTTCAACGGCCGGTTGTGCGTACTGCGCAGCACGCGTCCGCGGCGGCCGTTGTCCATCAGCGCGTCGACGGCCTCCTGCAACATGCGCTTTTCGTTGCGCACGATGACGTCCGGCGCGCGAAGATCGAGAAGCTTCTTGAGTCGGTTGTTCCGATTGATGACGCGCCGGTAGAGGTCGTTGAGATCCGATGTCGCGAAGCGTCCACCTTCGAGCGGCACGAGGGGGCGCAGTTCGGGCGGGATGACGGGGATGACGTCGAGGATCATCCACGAGGGGCTCGCACCGGACCGCCGGAAGGCATCGACGACCTTGAGCCGCTTGGCCAGCTTCTGGCGCTTCTGAACCGACGTCTCGTTGCGCATTTGCGTACGCACCTCGTGCGCCATGCGCTCGACGTCGAGATCGGCCAGCATCGCCTTGATCGCTTCCGCGCCCATCTGAGCGTCGAAGGCGTCATCCCCGTAGGTATCGCGTAGGTCGCGGAATTCCTCTTCAGTGAGCAGCTTCCCCTTCTCGAGCTCCGGCACGTCGCCCGGGTCGAGCACGACGTAGGCCTCGAAGTAGAGAATGCGCTCGAGGTCCCGCTTGCTGATGTCGAGAAGATGCCCGATGCGGCTCGGCAGCTGATGGAAGAACCATACGTGCGAAACGGGCGAGGCCAGCTCGATATGCCCCATGCGCTCGCGGCGTACCTTGGACTGCGTCACCTCGACGCCGCACTTGTCGCAGACCACGCCACGATGCTTCATGCGCTTGAACTTGCCGCAGAGGCATTCCCAGTCCGTGACCGGACCGAAGATCTTCGCGCAGAAGAGACCGTCGCGTTCGGGCTTGAACGTGCGGTAGTTGATCGTTTCGGGCTTTGTGACCTGCCCGTAGGACCAAGTCCGGATCTTCTCGGGTGACGCGAGGCTGATCCGGATGGCCGTGAAATCGTTGATCGTCTTCGCCTTGTCGAAGAAGAGCGATGTCTTGCTCAAGGCTGGGTCTCCTTGTGATGAGTCGAATCGAACGCGTTCGTCGCGGCGGCCATGCGTTCGGCTCAGGCCTGCTCTTCGACGGGTTCCGTCATCAGTTCCACGTCGAGGCAGAGAGCTTGCAGTTCCTTCACGAGAACGTTGAACGACTCCGGCAGACCGGGTTCGACCCAGGCCTGCCCTTTGACGATCGCCTCATAGATCTTCGTGCGGCCCCACACGTCGTCGGACTTGCAGGTCAGGAGCTCCTGCAGCACGTGAGCGGCCCCGTAGGCCTCGAGCGCCCACACTTCCATCTCGCCGAATCGCTGGCCGCCGAATTGGGCCTTGCCGCCGAGCGGCTGCTGCGTGATCAGCGAGTACGGTCCGATCGATCGCGCATGGATCTTGTCGTCCACGAGGTGGCTCAACTTCAAGAGGTAGATGTAGCCGACGGTCACTTCCTGCTCGAACTGTTCGCCGGTCATGCCGTCGGTCAGTTTGGTCTTTCCGTGGAGCGGCAGGCCGGCATCCTCGAGAAAGCCCCGAATGTCCTCTTCGTTCGCCCCATCGAAGACCGGGGTCGCGAAGTGCACGCCCAGCACGCGCCCGGCCCAGCCGAGGTGCGTCTCGAGAATCTGTCCGACGTTCATTCGCGACGGAACGCCCAGCGGACTCAGTACCACGCCGACCGGCGTGCCGTCCGGCAGGTAAGGCATGTCCTCGACGGGGAGGATTCGGGCGATGACGCCCTTGTTGCCATGGCGGCCGGCCATCTTGTCGCCGACCGAGAGCTTGCGCTTCATCGCGATGAAGACCTTGACCAGCTTGATGACGCCCGGCGCGAGTTCATCGCCCTTCTCGAGCGAGTCGATGCGCTCGCGGTGGAACTTCTCCAGCAACTGGATCTTCTTGCGCGTGCGCTCTTCGATCTTCTTGATCGCCTCGATCGTCGCGCTCCGTTTGGGAAGCACGTCGAGACGAAGCAGGTCGTCCGTAGGCAGATCGCGAATGATGTCGCGGCTCAATGTCGTCCCGGCGGGGAGTACTTCACGCTCGCCGTCGAGGCTCACCAGCGCCGAGCGAAGCGGCTCGCCCTCGAGGAGATCCGCGATCAAGCGACGGTTCTCCTCTTGAATGATCCGCACCTCGTCGTTGAGGTTCTTCTCCCAACGCTGGATCTGCTCTTGCTCGATCGCGCGGTGCCGCGGGTCTTTCTCGACCCCTTTGCGTGCGAAGACGCGCACGTCGACGATGATGCCCTCGATGCCCGGAGGCGTCGTCAGGCTCGCGTCGCGTACCTCGCCCGACTTCTCGCCGAAGATCGCGCGCAGCAACTTCTCTTCCGGAGTGAGCTGCGTCTCACCCTTGGGGGTCACCTTGCCGACGAGAATGTCGCCAGGCTTGACGTGCGCTCCGATGCGGATGACTCCCGACTCGTCGAGGTCTTTGAGGAACTCCTCGGAGACGTTGGGAATGTCGCGCGTGATCTCCTCGGGGCCGAGCTTCGTGTCGCGGGCTTCGATCTCGAACTCCTCGATGTGAATCGAGGTGTAGGCGTCTTCCCGCAGCAACTCCTCGGAGATCAGGATCGCGTCCTCGAAGTTGTAGCCTCGCCAAGGCATGAACGCGACGAGCACGTTGCGGCCGAGTGCGAGTTCGCCCCGCTCGGTACAAGGCCCGTCCGCGAGTACTTGGCCCGCGCGCACGCGATCGCCCTGCTTCACGAGCGGTTTCTGGTTGATGCAGGTGTTCTGGTTCGAGCGCCGGAACTTCGTCAGCGTATAGACGTCGGCGCCGAAGTCCTCACCGCCCTCTTCACCCGTGACGCGAACGATGATGCGGGTCGCGTCGATCTTGTCGATGATGCCGGAGCGACGGCAGACGACGACCGCTCCCGAATCTCGGGCCGAGGTACCCTCCAGGCCAGTGCCTACGATCGGTGCCTCGGGCCGCAGCAGCGGAACTGCCTGCCGCTGCATGTTCGAGCCCATGAGCGCGCGGTTCGCGTCGTCGTTCTCGAGGAAGGGAATCAGCGCCGCCGCGACCGAGACGAGCTGCTTCGGCGAAACATCGATGTAGTCGACTTCATCGCGGTGCGAGAACGCGAACGTGTTGTTGCGGCGTGCCGTCACCATCTCGTTCACGAAATAGCCGTCGCCGCCCAGCTTTGCGTTCGCCTGCGCGATGGTGAGCGTGTCTTCTTCCCAGGCCGTGAGATAGAACGCGTAGGGTTCGGCGACCGGGGGCTTCTTGCCCGGAGGCGTCGATCGGCGTAGCTCGTCGAATTCCTCGACCGAAAGCACGTCGCCCACCTGCCGGCCCGAATCGCCCGCGTAGGTGATCTGCACGTGATCGAGCACGCGGCCGCCCTGCACCTTGCGATAGGGCGACTCGATGAAGCCGTAGTCGTTGATGCGCGCATAGCACGCCAGAGACGAAATCAGGCCGATGTTGGGGCCTTCCGGCGTCTCGATCGGACAGATGCGGCCATAGTGCGTGGGGTGGACATCGCGAACTTCGAAACCGGCGCGCTCGCGCGAGAGACCGCCGGGACCGAGCGCGGAAAGCCGCCGCTTGTGCGTCACTTCCGAGAGCGGGTTCGTCTGGTCCATGAACTGCGAGAGCTGGCTGCTGCCGAAGAACTCCTGGACCGCGGCGACGACCGGCTTCGCATTGATGAGATCGTGCGGCATGGCGGTCGTCATCTCTTGATAGACCGACATGCGTTCCTTGATGGCGCGCTCCATGCGAATGAGGCCGATCCGGAACTGGTTCTCGAGCAGTTCTCCGACCGAGCGGACGCGGCGGCTGCCGAGATGGTCGATGTCGTCGAGCGGAAGCTCTCCGGCCTGCAACTTCATGAAGTAGCGGATCGCCGAGTAGAAGTCGTCCGGATGCAGGATCCGCTCGTCCAGCGGGCGGTTGAGTTCGAGTTTGGTATTGAACTTCAAGCGACCGACGCGCGAGAAGTCGTAGCGCTGCGGATCGAAGAACATCGCGTTGAAGAGCTTCGTAGCGGCGTCCACTGTGG
>CAZPJJ010000157.1:0-8731 GCA_964586535.1 uncultured Acidobacteriota bacterium
AAGACGCGCAGCACGAGGCCGTCGATCGTCGTCGCGCGATCCGCCCAGAAGAGCGGGTTGCGCGCGAGCACGGCCTCTTGTCCGGGAGCGACGCGCGCGAGGGCGTAGGGTCCGCAGCCGATGAAGCGCGTCTCCCAGGCGGTCGTGCGCCACGCGTCGATCGGCACGGCCGCGTACGCGCGCGGCACGATCGCGTCGTCATTGAGATCGAGCAGCGCCTCGGGATACGCCTCGCTGTAGAGCACGCGCACGCCGCCCTGCTCGTCGCAGGCGACGCCCAGGATGCGCTCTTTGAGATACGAGCCGCCCCAGGCCAGCGCGGGATCGATCTGGGCCTCGTAGGTGAACACGACGTCGCCGCAGGTGACGGGCGAACCGTCGCTCCAGCGCGCGTCGTCGCGCAGCGCGATCGAGAGCACGGTGCCCGTTTCGTCGAAGCTGAAGGATTCGGCGAGCCAGGGACGCAGTACGGGACCGCTCTCGGTCCACTCTTCGTGGAAGAGGCGCGGGTAGAGCAGGTTCATGAGCGTGAGCGATGTCGCATCGGTCGCGGTGTAGGGATTCCACGACGTGACATCGCCCGTGATCGCCACGACGAGGGGCGGCATGGCGGCCGTCGGCGCGGAGGATCGCCCGCATCCCGTTGCGAGCAGCGCGGCGAGCAGCGCGGCAAGCAGCGCGGCAAGCAGCGCGGGGGGAGCGAGAGCGCCGGCGAGGGCGCGCGTCACGCGCACCCGCCCGCGCCGACGACGCGCGCGGCCCCGGACGACGAGCGTCCGAAAGGCGCGTCCGCGGGGGCCGCGTCGTCGCGATAGAGATAGAAGAATGCCTCGCCCGCGGCCGGAAGCGCCGCGTCGCGTGGGCTCTCGATGCGCACGGCGTCGTGGGGCAGGTCGTTGCCGATGCAGATCGCCGCGCCGAGGTCGACCGCGCCGTTCGCGGCACGGAGCGCGCGGACGTCGCCGCGGATCACGTCGTGCGCGAGCGCGCCCTCGACGGGTGAGCGCGTGACGACGGTGCCCTGCGCGTCGTGGCGCGCGCGGACGCTCGTGCGGTCGCCGGTCACGGCGAGCGTGAGCGCGCCCGCGTCGAGCGTGCCCGCGCCGAGCAGGCCGTGGTAGTCGGGGCTGCCGTCGGGCTGCGCCGATCTGCGCACGAGAGCGACGACCTCGGCAGGCGTGAGCGCGGGATAGCGTTCGAGCAGGAGCGCGATCGCGCCGGTGAGCAGCGGCGCCGAGAACGACGTGCCCGACGATCGCGAGTAGCCCGCGTCGACGTGCGCCGAGAGCAGCGACACGCCCGGCGCGCTGACATCGACCGCGTCGCCGTAGCTCGAGAAAGCGCTCTTCACGAAGCCGTCATCGACGGCGGCGACGGTCAGGGCGCTCTCGAAGGAACCTGGGTAGTCCACGGGCTCTTGATCTCTGTTGCCGGCGGCGGCGACGACGATCATACCCGCGGCGTTGGCCTCGGCGAGCGCGCGATCGACGACCTGCGCCGAGACCTTCATGCCGAGCGAGAGATTGACGATGTCGGCTCCGCTGGCGAGCGCGGCCATCAGGCCTTTGGCGAGCGAGAACGCCGTGCCGCGCCCCTCTTCGTCGAGCACGCGGATCGGCACGATCGCAACGTCGGGAGCGACGAGACGGATCAGCCCGGCGACGTACGTGGCGTGGCCGAGGCCCTCGTCCACGAAGCCGTCGCCGTCGTTGTCGATGCCGTCGGGCTGCGCCGTGGTCTTCCACGGCACGCCGTCCGCGAAGTTGAGCGCGCTGAAGCGGACGTTGCGGCGCACGTACTCGTGCCGGTACGAGATGCCGGTGTCGAGGAGCGCGACGGTCACGCTGCGTCCCGTGTGGCGCGTCACGGCCTGATCGCCGCCGATGCCGCCGAACGCGGGCTGCGCCGGCATGTCGTCCATCGATGCCTGCCGGTCGAGAGATCCGATCGTGCGCTGGCCGCCCTCGGGATTGTCGATGACGTAGTGCACATCGGCGGAGACGATCTCGGGATCGCTCTCCATCGCGCTGATCACGCTCTCGGTATCGACGCCCTCGGGCGCGCGGTAGAGCCAGACACGAAGCGTTTCGATGCCGTCGACGAGGGCGATCGCGTAGCGCGCCGCCACGGCCTGCGGATCCGCGCCGGGGACGAGCTCGGCGAGGATCTCCTGCGGCACCACTTCGGACTCGTCGTCGTCGTCCGCGGCGGCCGGGCCAAAGGCGAGCGCGGCGACGACGAAACTCGCGATCACGACGAACGCGATCGAGCGGAGCAGTTCTTGGAGGGGGACTCTCATGACGACCTCGCGTCACGCCACTGGCGGGCGCAGCGTGTGCCGCGCGTCGCCGATGAGCGCAAAAGGAGCCCAGACGAGCGCGCACGGATCGAGTGCGCGGGCGCGCCTCTGAGCGCGCGTCAGGGCGAGCGCGGCGGGGCAGCCGCGCGTCAACTCTTCGTAGAACGCATCCATCACCAGCGCCGCGGTGCGGTCGTGGACTTCCCAGAGCGCGCCGACGACGGTGCGCGCGCCGGCTTCGAGGAAGCCGCGCACGAGACCGATCCACTCGTCGCCCGCGTGCACCGAGCCGCGCGCGGTCTCGCACCCCGAGAGCACGACCAGCTCGGCCGTGCCCGGCAGCGCGTAGAGATCGCGCAGCGGCACCCAGTGCTCGCCGAGCTTGAGCGCGCCCTGCAGGCGATCGCCTTCGGCGAAGAAGCCGTGGCTCGCCACATGCAGCAGCGGCGGTCCGAGCGCGGCGGCGTGCAGCGCCTCGGGGCCCGCGCGCTCGCCGTCGTAGAGGTCCACGTCACCGAGACGCGCGCAGATGCTGCTCACCTCGTGCGCGATCTCGGGTGCGAGACGGTCGGCCGCGCCGAGAACGACCGGCCGACCGGAGGCGAGCGAACGCGCGCGCTCGCGCAGCGCGCCCCACGTCGCGAGCGAGGGCGCGTAGCTGATCGTCGCGTCGTCGAGGAGCGCGCGGCCGCCCTGCTCGAAGGCGTGGAAGGGCAGGCCGTGAAGTTCGCCATGGGGCACGACGACCACCTGCCGCCCCGCGAGGCGCGGAGCGAAGGGATCGACGAGCAGCTCGTGGAGCCGCTCGAGGACGCGCGCGAGCGAGCGCGCGATCGTCGCCTTGTACGAGGCGGAGTGCGCGGCGCCGAGCACCCCCTTGCCGAGCAAGAAGCGCAGCCGCTCCGTCTCGTCGGCGACGCTCGCCACGGCGGCGAGGCGCGGGAAGGCGACGATGCGCCCGCGCTCGGCCACGAAGGCGTGGTACCAGCCCGCGGCGGCGGTGTAGACGACCGCCACTTCGGATGCATCGAGCGTGTCGAGTGCGCCGAGCGGAGCGCGCGGCGGAAGGCCCGCGAGCGCCGCGGCCTCGGGCGCGCGACTCGCGATCTCGCCGAGCAGCGCGAAGCGCTCGCGGGCGATGCGCGCGGGAAGTGCGGCGCGCACGCCGGGCGAGTCGCCGTCGTCGCTCGAGGCCAGCCGAGCTTCGGCGAGCGCGAGGCGCCGCTCGAGCTCTTCGAGGCGCGCGAGGAGCGCGCGCGTCTCGTCGCCGCCCTGGCGGCGCGTGCGCGGGTCGAGGCGCAGCCGGTCCGCGAGCACGCGCGCCTTGCCGCGCTCGGCGTAGAGCAGCGCCTGGCGCAGCGAGCGTGCGTCCTGGCGCTGCAGGCGATTGAGGACGAGTGCTTCGTATACCTCGGTCTTGTCGAGCGCGAACGCGATCTTGCTCTCGTCGGTCGTGACGCCGCGCCGCAGGCGGTCGACGCAGGCCTCGGCGCCGCGAAGCTGACGGAACGCTTCGGCCCGCCGGCCCCGCGCCTCGTCGAGACGCGCGAGCACGAGCCGCGCGGCGACCTGCGCGCGCAGATCGCGGCCGCGGCGCGCGCACGCGAGCGATTTCACGGCCAGCTTGCGCGCGGCGACGGCGCGGCCCGCGGCGCGCTCGGCTTCGGCCGCGATCGCCCACGCGCGGGCTTCCTTCGAGAGCAGCCCGCGGCGCGCGAAGACACGCGCGGCACCCCGCGCGAGCACCGCGGCCCCGGCGGCATCGCGGAGCGCGAGGCGCGCCTGCGCCGCGCCGAGATCGAGCTCGGCCGCGCCGACCGCGTTGCCGGCGCGCTCGAAGTGCGCGCGGCCCTGGGCGATCGAGCGCAGCGCGAGCGAGGGCTGGCTCTTCTGGAGCTGCGCTCCTGCGATCGCCGCCAGCGCGCGCGCCTGCTCGGCGTCGTGCCGCGCCGCCTTGAAGTACGAAAGCGCGCGGCGCGCGTCGGCTTCGGCCTGCGCGGCTTGATTCAGCCGCAGCCGCGCCTGGGCGAGCTCGAGATCGGTGTGGGCGAGACCCTCGCGCTCGCCGAGCGCGCTCTGCCGCGCGCGCACCTCCGCGAGGCGCTCGAGCGCGCGGTCGAGCGCGTCCTCGAGCAAGTCGAGCCCGGCGATCGCGTAGCCCGCGAGCGCGACGCGCGCGGCGCTGCCCGCTTGCTCGAAGCCCGCGAGCGCGGTCTCGTAGAGCGCGCGCGCTTCGCCGGTGCGGTCGAGCGTGGCGAGGATATTCGCCTCGTTGAAGGCGACGCTCGCGAGCCACTCGCCGTCGCCGGCCTTCGCGAAGAGCCGCCGCGCGCGTCCGTAGGCGGTGAGCGCGCGCTCGTGTTCGTCGAGCCGGTGATGGAGGTTGCCGAGATTCACCTCGAGGCGGGCGAGGCGGCCCGGATCGGCGCCGCAGCGTGCGTAGAGCCGCTTGGCGCGCCGTGCCGCGTCGCGCGCGGCGTCGTAGTCGCCGCCGTGAATGACGACGTGGACGAGCGCGCGGTAGGCGTCCGCGGTGGCGAGGCGGTCGCCCGTCTCCCCGAAGAGCTCCGCCGCGCGCTCGAGGTGGCGGCGCGCTCGCTGCGTGCGTCCCTCGTGGAAGTCCGAGGCGGCCGCGAGGCGCAGCGCCGTCGCCTGCATCCACGGCGAGCCCGAGATTCCGGCGAGCGTCGACGCGACGCGCGCCGCGCGCTGCGCGTCCGCGCGGTCGCGCTGCAGGAGCGTGAAGAAGCGCTGGAAGACGCCCTCCTGCACGGCGCGCGCGCCCGCTTCGTCGGCGAGAAGCGGCGAGCCGGCCGCGAGGCGGCGCAGCGCGCGCGGGTCGCGCTCGTCGAGGAGAGCCTGGACCAGGCTGTCGCGATGGGCAGCGGGCGGCGTCATCTCGGAGTCGCTCACGGCTCTTCGGGGAGCGGTACGGCGTCGAGCGCGACCGCGACGACGCCGTCCTCGAGGACCTCGAGCGCGAGGGTCGTCCCCGAGGGACGGATCTTGCGCAACACGAACTCGCCTTCGTCGCCGACCTTGGCGCGAAGCGTGCGAGCGCCCTGGGCGATGCGCACCTCGGCGCCCTGCGGAGCCGGGTGTACCTGGCCCATCACCTCGACCGTCGCGCCCGCCGTGCGGCGCAGCCGCAGGTCGATCTCCACGCGCGACGCGTCGCGCGAGACGGCGTAGAGCAGCCGGCGCTCACCCGCCTCGCCGGAGCGGACGCCGGCGGTCGCCAGCGCGAGCCCCGAATCGAAGAGCACCTCGACGAGCCCCGCGAGGAACCCGCGCGCCGGTTGGGGCAACGAGGCCCCGAGCGCGCGCGCCTTGCGGACCGCGGCGTCCGGTGGCTCGACCAGCCGTCCCCGAGCCAGGGTCTTCAGCTTTTCGATCATCGCCTCGTGAGAATCGCGCTCAGCCATGCAGCCTCCCGGCAGGTGGCCGACGAACGCCGTCTCGTGCGCGAGGCGCCATTGGTCCGCAGCCTGCTCTGCCCTGTGCGACCGGGAAGAGGCATCTGACGCGCGGCTGATACATGGCCCCGCTCATGAGTCTTCTCCGACGAGACGGCGATACGAGCGCTCGAGCTTGCCGAGACAGCGCGACCGCGTCGGCCCGAGGCTTCCCACGGGGCGGCCGAGGCGCGCGGCGATCTCCTGATAGCTGGGCGTCGGGTCCTCGACGTAGAGCGCGCGCAAGAGGGCCGCGCACTTCGCGTCGATCTCCTCGAGAGCCAGGAGCACCGCGTGCTGCTGCTGGATCTCGACCATGGCCTGCTCCTGGCCGGGATCGTCCGAGGCGGGCTCGGCGACGTCGTCGAGCGCGGCGTGATGCCGGCCGCGCGCTGCTTCGCGCGAGACGCGCCAGCTCTCGCGCCGCGCCGTGGTCGTCAGCCACGCGACGAGGCTCGCTTCGCGGCGCAGGTCGCCCAGATGCTGGAGCAGCTTCGTGAACACCTCTTGGAAGACGTCCTCGGCGGCTTCTCGCGAAAGGCCCATCGCGAGCGGCACCGAGAACACGAGCCGCCGGTAGCGATCGACGAGGCGGTCCCACGCGCCGCTCTCGCCGCGCAGGCATGCGCGCACGAGCACGGCGTCTTCTTGCCAGGATGAATCCGGGCTGACACGCGCCATCGATCGCAAATCCCGCTCCTCGATGTCCCCCGAAATGGTACCGGGAGTTGCCGATCGCGCCTGCGCGATCCGCCGCCTTCGGACGGGATTTCGAGCCCCAGGTATCAAACGCGGCCTTCGCGTCTCCTCCCCTGGCGACGGGCGGTGAGACGGTCTCGCCCTCGTCATCGGGACGAACTTACCCGCGGTTGAGCCGCACGGATACGCCAATGTCCAGCACGATTCGTCATTCGCACCGCATGACGCGCGCCCGAGCCTGGGCGCTGCCGATCACGCTGGTGCTCTGCTTCGCCTTGCCTTTGCTCTCGATGGCGCTTCGGGTGCCCGACGGCGCCACGCTCAGCGAGACCCTCGCCGCGATCACCAGCGGCGCCCCCGAAGTGAGCGCCGACGCCGCGCGCTCGCTCGCCGGCCCCGACGTCGCCAGGACGCTCGCCGCGGCCGGGCTCTCGCGCGAGGTCGTCGAGATTCTGCTGTTGATTCCGCCGGCCTTTCTCGTGACGCTCGTCCTGCGTCACGTCGTGGGCCTCGAGACGATGGGCAACTTCCTGCCCGTGCTCCTCGCCGCCGCCGCGCGCCAGACAGGCCTTCTCGTCGCGCTCGTCGCGATCGCCGTCGTCGCGCTCGTCGCGGGCGTCGGACGCTTCTCGCTCGATTCGCTGCGGATCTTGCGGCTGCCGAAGATGGGGGCGCTGCTGACGATCGTCGTCGCGCTGCTCGTCGCCGCGGCCTATCTCGGCGCGCGCTTCGACATCGCGGCCGTCGCGCATCTCGGGCTCTTCCCGATCGTCATCCTCACCTTCACCGTCGAGCGGCTCTCGCAGACGCTCGAAGACGACGGCCCCAAGGCCGCCGTCAAGCTGCTCCTCGGCACGGCGCTCGCGATCAGCGCGAGCTACGTCGTGATCGCGCACGCCGCCGTCGCCGCGCTCTTCGTCGCCTTCCCGGAACTCCTCGCCGTGATCCTCGGCGCGCAGATCGCGCTCGGCCGCTACACCGGCATGCGCGTCACCGAACTCTTCCGCTTCCGGCGGCTGATCTTCGCCGCGGAGGGACGCTGATGCTCGGCCTCCTCGCTACCGCGACGCGCGGAGTGCTCGGCATGAACGCCCGCAACGCCGTCTACGTCGAAGGCTGCAATCCTCGTGTCCATCGCGATCTCGCCGACGACAAGCTCGCCTGCAAGCGCGTGCTCGCGCGCGCGGGCGTCCCGGTGCCGGCGACGATCGCCGTCATCGCCAGCCGGCTCGACATCGCGCGCTTCGACGCGCGCGTGCGCGGGCACGAGCGCTTCGCCGTCAAGCCCGCGCGCGGCAAGGGTGGCGCCGGAATCATCGTCGTGCGCGGCCGCGGCGAGGGCGGGTGGATCACCGCCGGCGGCGGCTTCGTCAACGACCTCGCGCTGCGCCACCACCTCGTCGACATGCTCATGGGCGCCTTCTCGGGCGGCGATCGCGACGAGGGCTTCCTCGAGGAACTGCTCCTGCCGCATCCCTCGTTCGTCGAACTCTCCGCGGGCGGGCTCCCCGACATCCGCGTCATCACGCATGGCGGTACCCCGCGCCTCGCGATGCTGCGCTGTCCCACCGCGCACTCCGGCGGCAAGGCCAACCTCCACCAGGGCGGCATCGGTGTCGGCGTCGATCTCGAGAGCGGGCGGACGCTGGGCGGCTGGTGGCGCAAGCAGTGCATCGACCGTCACCCCGACAGCGGCACGCCGCTCGCCGGAATCCAGGTGCCCTTCTGGAGCGACATCGTCGCCATCGCCGAGCGCGCCGCGCGCGCCGTGCCCCTCGGCTACCTCGGCGTCGACCTCACCTGCGACGAGCGCCTCGGACCCCTCGTCGTCGAACTCAACGTGCGCCCCGGACTCGAAGTCCAGAACGTCACCGGCGTCGGCCTCGAGACCGTGCTCCTCGGCAGCGCCGCGCGGAGGAACCGCCGATGAGAGCCGCGATCAAGACCGCGATCGCGCGCGGGTGGGAAGGGGTGGGGCAGGCCTCGTTGGGGCTGGCGCTGGGAATGACGCTGGGACTGACGCTCGCGATCGGCGGGTCGAGCGCCGCGCTCGCCGGCGAGATCGGCGTCGCGAGCGAAGTGCGCCTCGGCTTCGGCACCTCGGACAACCCGCTGCGTCTCGCCGATGCCCCGCGCAGCAGCGCCTACGCGCCCTTCGGCCTGCGCTTCGACCTCACGGGCGACACCTTTCGCGACGGCGCCTTCCGCCTGCGCTTCGACGCGGACGGCACCCGCCATCTCGAGAACTCCACCAGCGACGCCGACGAGACCAGCCTCG
>CAZPJJ010000158.1:0-8693 GCA_964586535.1 uncultured Acidobacteriota bacterium
GGCGGCGATCCGGTCGCCATAAATGGCGCCCCTACGAAGAGCGCTCACGGCGCATAGAGTGGCGCCCCTACGAAGAGCGCTCACGGCGCATAGAGTGGCGCCCCCACGAAGAGCGTCCGCGGCGCAACGCACGGCGCGTCGCGATGACGGCTCGCTCGATGCGCGCCTCAACGCCGCAACGACGAAACGACGCGAATCTCTATCGTGCGAGGATCTCGTCGAACCACTCGAAGAGCGCACCTCCCGCCCAGAACCTGTGGCCGTTGCGGCCGACGTAGCCCACGTGGCCGCCGCGTGAGGGTTGGGCGAGGCGCAGCGTGGGGAGATGGCGGCGAGGGAGCGCGTCGAACATCGATGCGGGGACGAAGGGGTCGTCCTTGGCGGAGAGAACGAGCGCCGGGATCGTCAGTCCCTCGAGCAAGGGCCCCGCGCTCGCGGCGGCGTAGTAGTGCGCCGCCGTCTCGTAGCCGGCGTGAGGCGCGGTGTAGAGGTCGTCGAAGCGCCACAGCGTGCGGATCTCCCACGGGCGCGCCGTGGGGCCGGGAAGATCGAAGATCTTGCGCGCCGTCTCGACGAGCGCGCAGAGCTGCTGCACGAAGTAGAACCGGTAGACGAGGTTGCGCGGGGCGTCGATCTCGCGCGCGCAGAGCGCGAGATCGATCGGCGGATTGACCGCGGCGATGGCGTCGGCGAGGGAGGACTTGCCGGCGAGCGCGGCCTCGCGCAGCACGAGGTTGCCGCCGAGCGAAACCCCCGCCGCGACGAAGGGGCGCGGGAATCCCGCGCGGTCGAGCGCTTCGAAGACGCGCCGCACGTCGTCGCTCTGGCCGGCGTTGTGCAGCGAGCGCGAGAGCGCCGCCGTGCCGCCGCAGCCGCGCAGGTTCATGCGCACGGCGACGAAGCCGCGCGTCAGCGCCTCGTGCGCGGTGTGGCGGATGTAGTGCGACTCGGCGCAGCCCGCGAGTCCGTGGACGAGCAGCGCCGTCCCCCGGGGCTCGCGGCCCTCGGGGCGGATCACGTCGCAGCGGACGCTGCCCGTCGCCGTGACCGGCACGACGAAGGATTCACGCCCGCCCCGGGGATCGGGCGCCGCGAGGAATCGGCCGACGATCGTCTGCAGGTGCGGGTTGGCGATCGGGAAGGCCGGTTCGAAGGCCAAGTTCGTCATGCGCCAACCGTTACCGCCGATCGAGGAATCCCGCAAGCAGAACGAAGGCTGCCGAGTTCCCCCGGCAGCCCTCGCAGACTGAGCGCAAGCCTGTTGGCGGGTCAGAGACGTCAGAAGGCGGCGCCCGCCGAGAACTCCAGCGTGGTGCCATCGTAGTCGAGCAGGTCGTTGACATCGTCGTAGTCGAAGATCCCGGCGCTGACCCCGAAGAAGATCCCGGAGTCGAGCGTGTAGCGGCCGCCGAGTTCGTAGTGCTGGAAGTCCTGGTCGATGGGCAGGACGCTGGGGAGCGTCGTCACCGTGCTGAGCTCTCCTCCGAAGGCGCCGTTCTCGGCGTCGGATTCGGAGAGCAGCACCCGCACGAAGCCCTGCCAGCGCGGCGAGGGCCGGAACGAGAACGCGGCTTCGATGATGTCGGAGTCGGCATCGTAAGTCGAGCGATCCGGGAACTCCGTCGTGGACGCGCGGTCGAGCAGTGAGTCGGCGACGGTCTCGACCTCTTGCATCGAGTAGCGCAGCATGAGGTCGATGCGCGGCGACGGCTGGTAGGTCACGCCGAGGCCGAGCGAGTTGCCCTCGGACGTCGCGTCGAAGGTCGAAGCCTGGCGCTCGTTCTTGAAATCGAGGTAGTTGACGCCGACCTGCACGTTCTCGACGGGCGTCACGGTGACGCGCGCGCGTGTGTGGCTCTTCTCGAGCGGCGAGATCGTCGTGAACGACGCGTCGATGTCGCCCTCTTCGTGGTCGGCGGAGACGCGCAGCCAGCGGTTGGGCCGCCACGAGGCGCCGAGGACGAGGGTCTCGTCGCCGTCCGACGAGAAGTCCTCGTCGCGAACGCTGTCGAAGCCATCGCGCTCGAGCTCGCGGTCGATCGTGCGATAGCCGGCGCGTAGCGCCAGCGACGACATCGGACGCCAGTCGAGCAGCGCCGTGATCGTGTCGATCGACCAGTCGCTGGTTACCGAGACGGTCTCGGGTGTTCCCGTCGCCTCGAGGTCGCGCACGAGCGTGCCCGAGGCTTCCTGTTCGAGCGTGCGGTACTGCAGGTGAGCCGTCAGCGAGTCGACGATCGCGATCGCGACGTCGAGGTCGATGAGTTGGACGCCCTGATCGATGTCGGCCCGGCTGTAGCCGTCCTCCACCGTGAAGGGAACGTTGGTAAAGTCGACGCCGGCCGAGTCTACGCCGACGCGGCTCTCGAGCTCTTCGTCGCCGAAGAGCGTGCCGTAGTAGGCGACGTGTAGGCTCACGCGCTTGCCGAGCGGTGCGAGGAACGTCGCGCTCGTCAGCCACGCGTCGCTCTCTTCGTCCTGTCTCCAGTCGTAGCGATCGATGCGCGAGGTGTTGCCGATGTTGAGCCCGGCATTGCCCGCCGTTTCATTGATGAAGACGTTGCGGAAGCGGCGTAGCGACTGCCTGACGATGAGATCCGCGGCGCCGATCTCGAAGTTACCGCCGACCGTATAGGTGCGCTGGCGGCGATCGACAGGGGAATCCATCAGGAACACGTCGCGGTTGAGATCCTTGACGAAGATGCTGTCGCCGCTGCGGTCCCAGTCGTCGTAGCGGAAGACCAGCTCGACCGCCTCGGACAGGTAGTACGAGAAGTCGACAGCCGTGCGCTGCGACTGCGTGTCCCAGGAGTGAGCATCCTCGTCGGGCACGAGCTCGAAGAGGTTGTAGAGGTAGTCCTGCTTGGTCTGCGTCACGGAGAGCTTGTAGACGTCCTGGCGGCCGACGCGCAGCGCGGTACGCTCGTAAGGATCGCCGCCGAGACCCTGCACCTCGAGCCGCGCATAGTCGGCGAACGACGAGTCGAGTTCGGTCCAGTCGAGGAAGAGCTCGCCCAGGCGTGTTCCCGAGGAGAGCCCGTCGAAGTCCTCGTCGTATTTCCGCTCGCTGCCGTCGACGCTCACGCTGCGATAGACGAGCTCGACGCGCCCTTCGAAGCTCGACCCCTCGGGCTCTTCGGCCAGCGCGCAGGGCACGGAGGCGAAGCCGAGGAGCGCGAGCGACACCAAGATGGTCGTGATCGTGCGTCGCATCGTCTACTCCTCCAGATAGAAGGCGTTCGTGTTCGAGCCGTGGATCGCCGTGTGGCACACGGTGCACTTCTCGCCCACGAAGCGGCCGAAGTTGTGGAAGCCCGGAGTCGTCGTGATGGGATGGCACTCGAAGCAGAGGTTGACCTGCCGCTCGTGACGCAGGAGGTGCCGGTTCGTCGAGCCGTGCACGTCGTGACACGAAGAGCAGCCCTCGACGATGCTCACGTCGTGCGCGTAGATGTAGGGTCCCTGCTTGTCGGCGTGACACGCCACGCAGGTGTCCTTCCCAGCGCCGCGCGCCATGCGATCGTTCTTCGAGCCGTGCGGAGCGTGGCATCCGGTGCAGCCGTCGTCGCCCATCGTCGGGTGATGACGCGGCATCGAGAACTGCGCGGCGACCGTCGTGTGGCACGACGAGCAGAGTTGCATCGCCGGTTTCACGAGCATGTTCTCGGTCGCGCCATGCGGATTGTGGCAATCGGCGCAGCCGACATCGTCGAGCGCGTGGAGACTGCGGCCGACGTGCGCCTGGGTCTCTTGCCGCGAGTGGCACTCGAGGCAGGCGTTCGACGATTCGCGTGGCGAGAGCTTGCCGAGGTTGCGGATGTCGGCGGGATCGCCGCTCTCCATGTGAGCCGTCGCGTCGCCGTGGCAGCCCTGGCACGAGGCGGCGCCGGCGCCTCCCGGCACCTTCGAGTGCGGCGAGTGCTGGAACGACTTCACGACATCCGCGTGACACGCGATGCAGGAGTGATCATCGAGGTCCTTCGCGCCCACGGGAGCGAAGGCCAGGACCACCAGCCCGAGCAGCGCCAAGGCCGGCCTGACGAACGGCCGCATAGGGAAACCCTCCTTTCTCCTATCGAAACCGTCGATGAATCACGATTCTCGGAGGGGAGCCCCGGCGAAGTCAATAGCTGACTAGATGGTATCTTGCCTGTTGGAATAAGTTCAGTTTCTTAATGTCCGAGATTGTTCGCTATTGCGCGTTTCTGTCGGGAGTCAGCGCCGCGAGTTCGTGAAAGAAGCAGCTCTCAGGGCTCTTGGTCCCGGCCACGGAGTCGGGCCGCGAGGATCGCCCGGACCAGATCCTCGGGTGGATCTGCTTCGGCTTTCGCCTCCGCGGAGTCGATCGCGCCCCTCGCCACGTCGATCGTCCGCCGGTACGAGTCGACATAAGCGACGCAGGACGGGCAGAGCGCGAGGTGCCGCTCGAAGCGGTCGAGAACGTCCCCTTCGAGTTCGCCGGCGACATAGGCGGCGAGAAATTCCTCGATGACCTCGCGGCAGGTGGGAAGATCGCGGTGGTCGGTCATGGCGTCGTCCTCGTCGCGGTGCGCACCGTCTCGTCGAGCAGAGCCCGCAGGGCCATGCGCGCGCGGTGTAAGCGCACCTTCACAGCCGTCGTCGTGATGCCCAGTTCGGCCGCGGCTTCGTCGCCCGAAAGCCCGTCGATGTCGCGCAGCAGCAGGATCGTGCGGTAGGTCTCGGGGAGTCGGTCGATCGCCTCCCTCACGCGCGCCCTCGTCTCTTCGCGCAGGAGAAGCACGTCCGCCCCCTCACCGGGCCAGGGCAACGACGGTTCCGACTGATGGCCGTCGTCGAGGAAGCGGGGCAGGAGGACGTCGATCGGATCTTCCGGCCTGCGCCCTCTCGCGCGCACTCTCATCAGCGCGTGATTGACGGTGATGCGATGCAGCCACGTCGAGACCTTCGACTTGCCCTCGAAGCGGTCGAGCGAGCGGAATGCCGCGATGAAAGCGTTCTGCACCACGTCCCGCGCCTCCTCGTCGTCGCGCACATAACGCCGGGCCACCGCGAGGAGCGGCCCCGTCTGTGTGCGGACGAGCTTCTCGTACGCGGCCTCGTCGCCAGCGCGCAGCGCGGCAATGAACGCAGCCTCGTCCTCGGCGCTGGACGGGGGTGGTGGTGGCATCGTCATCGCGACCACTCTAGCCCGAACTATTCATGAAACGCTTCATGATCAGTGCGGGCTTACCCAGAGCTCCCGCGCCATCGTTGGTTTCCGGTCGCGCGGGCGGGTTTCACGAGATGTCGATTCCGCGGCTATCCTGGCCGCACCCATGAAGTGCTTCGCTCGCGCCCCCTTCCTCGCGCTCTGCCTGGCCGCCGGGTCGGTCGCCGCCGCGCCTGCCGCGGCCGCTGCCCGGGCGACCGGCTGCGATCCCGCGCGCACGGAGCTCGAGTGCGCCGTCGAGGAAGCGCGCGGGTTGCGCTTCGCGCGCGGTGTGCCCATCGAGGTGCTCTCGTCCGAGCAGGCCGCCCCGTACCTGCGCGCGCTGCTCGAGCGCGAGATGGAGCCCGACGAAGAGCGCGCGTTCGTGCTGCTGCTTTCGACGATGGGCCTGCTGCCGCGAGGCGATGCGTTGCACGACCGCCTCGAGCGCGGCCTCGCGCACGGCGCCGATGGCTTCTACGACAGCCTTCGCGGCACGGTCGTCGTCCTCGATCGTCCCGTGCGTGGCGACGAGCCGGCGGACCGTCTCGAGCGCAACCGCGAGACCGTCGTCGTCCACGAACTCGCCCACGCGCTCGCCGACCAACGCTTCTCGCTCTCGAAGCGCTTCGAGCGCGCCCTCGCCCTGGGCCGCTCCGACGAGGCGCTCGCGCTGCGCGCGCTCGCCGAGGGCGATGCGATGCTCACCGAGCTCCTCGTTACGGCCCGACGGCGCGGCGCCTCGATCGATGCGCTCCTCGACGCGGTGAAATGGGGAGAGATGCGCCCCGCCCTGCACGAGGCGGTGCTCGAGACTCCCGGCTTCGAGAACTCCACCCGTTGGCTCCGCGACCAGATCGTCGAGCCCTACGTCCTCGGCTATCCCGCCATCGTCGCCGCGTGGCGGAGCGGGGGGCTCGCCGCCTTGAACCGCCTCTGGGAACGCGACGAGGCGTGGTCGACCGAGCAGCTCCTCCATCCCGAGCGCGCCACCGAGCCGCCGGTCGCGGTCGAGCCGCCCAGTCCGGAACCCGGCGAGACCCTCGCCGCGCGCTATCAACTCGGCGAGCTGGGCCTGCGCGCGTGGTTGCACTCCCGCCTCGACGAGGCCGTCGCCAACCAGGCAGCCGAGGGATGGGGAGGAGACGGCGCGTTTCTCTTCCTCCGCCAGGTCCAGGGCAAGACTGCATCGGGAGAGCAAGTCGACCAGAAGCAGGCGCGCGTCGTCGTGCTCACGTTTTGGGATGACGCCGCCGAGGCGAAGGAATTCGCGAGCGCCGCCGAGGAGTGGCTCTGGGGCGCGGGTCGCACGGGAGTCGAGTGGCAGATCTCGCGCTCGGGCGCCGGCGTCACAATCACGCTGCGGCCTCCCGGCGAGGAGACGATCTTCCTCGACGACGACCCCTGGGACGAGGTGCTCTTCGGAGACGACGCCGCCCCCGCGCCCTCGTCATCGCGCTGACCGCTGGCCGAGGGTGCTGCGCGCCCGCGTCGGTCACTTTCCCGCGGCATCGCTCGCCGCTGGCACGCGCTCGAACCGATACCCGCCCGCCGTCGAGCCCCACACCTGCTCGCCCGCGTCGTTCCAGCCGCGGTCGAGAGTGACCAGGCCGTCGGGGCCGATCACCGCTTCGGACGTCGCGAAGGTGGCGCCGCGCAATTGGCTCGTGCAGAGCCGGCCGAGCGTGCTGCCCGCGAAGGTGCCGTCGGGAAGCGCGCGCAGGACGATCGCGCAGCCGCCTCGCGGCACGAGCGTGTCGGCTTTCATCTCGTCGAAGCGCGCCGGCTCGCGCCACGCGCCGGCGAAGCGCGATGGGTCCGGGAGCTCGTAGACCTGCGACTCGAAGAGATCGCCGCCCACACGGCGCAGCCGGTAGACGCGCTGCCGGTAGGGCTTGTCCAACGACGCCGCCGACGCCTGCTCCACGTAGAGCCAATTGCCATCCCCGCGGCCCGCCCAGATCGGCACCATCTCGAGGCGTATGTCGAAGAAGTCGTCCGGCTGCGCCGCCGCCTGCGCCCCCGACGAGAACGACCCGGTCATGAACGAGGCGAGGCGTGCGAGATCGGCGTCGGCCGCGGGAGCGGCGGGGGGGGACGAGCCGACGGGCGCCGAGGCGCAGCCTGCCGCGCCAACGAAGAACACGAACACGACGAGCGCGGCCGAAACAGCCGCCGGACGCAGCGCGATCACGGGCGATCCTCCGGGGTGGGGGCGGCGATCCTAGCAGCGCCTGTCCGGATTCTCGTATTGGGTTTACGATCCTGTCCTTGGGCCGCCGCCCGGAAGCGCCGCCGCGACGACCCGCCCCCTCCGGTACCGACCCCATCCACCGGAAGCTTCTCCCAGGGCACGAGCCTCCGTTCGCCCTGGCCGCCTTCAGAGGTTGTTCGCGATGGCTGAACGCTCGATCGCCGCGTCGAAACTTTCTTCTCTCGCCCACCCCGACCGCTTCGTCTCCCGCCATGTCGGCCCCCGCGAGCACGACGTCAGCGCGATGCTCGAGGCGCTCGGCTACAGCTCGCTCGACGCCCTCGTCGACGCCGCCGTTCCCGCCGCCGTACGCGCGCAGCGCCCCCTCGCGCTCGAGCCCGCGCGCAGCGAAGCGGAACTGCTCGACGAGATGCGCGGACTCGCCGCGCGCAATCGCGTCTTCAAGAGTTTCATCGGCCTCGGCTACGCCGCGTGCGTGACGCCGCCCGTGATCCTGCGCAACGTGCTCGAGAATCCCGGCTGGTACACGCAGTACACGCCCTATCAGCCCGAGATCTCGCAGGGGCGCCTCGAAGCGCTCTTGAACTTCCAGACGATGGTCGCGGACCTCACCGCGATGGACATCTCGAACGCCTCGCTGCTCGACGAGCCGACCGCCGCCGCCGAGGCCATGACGCTCTGCGCGCGCGTGCTGCGCCAGAAAGCGGACGGGCGTCCCTTCTTCGTCTCGGAACTCTGCCACCCGCAGACGATCGCCGTCGTCCAGGCGCGCGCCCATGCGCTCGGCGTCGACGTCGTCGTTGGCGATCACGAGCGGCTCGACGTCGGCGCCGTGCGTCCCTACGCGGTGCTCGTGCAGTACCCGGCGACGACGGGCCTCGTGCACGATTACAGCGCGCTCTTCGAGGCCGTGAAGCGCGAAGGCGGCATGGCCGTCGCCGCGGTCGACCTGCTCGCGCTGACGCTGCTGAAACCGCCAGGCGAGTTCGGTGCGGACGTCGTCGTCGGCTCGGCGCAGCGCCTCGGCGTGCCCATGGGTTACGGCGGCCCACACGCGGGGTTCCTCGCGACGCGCGAGGAGCACCAGCGCCAGATGCCCGGCCGCGTCGTCGGTCTCTCGAAGGACGCCGAAGGGCGCCCGGGTCTGCGTCTCGCGCTGCAGACGCGCGAACAGCACATCCGCCGCGACAAGGCGACGAGCAACATCTGCACCGCGCAGGCGCTGCTCGCGATCATGGCCTCGATGTACGGCGCCTGGCACGGCCCCGAAGGCCTGCGCGCGATCGCCGCGCGCATCCATCGCATGGC
>CAZPJJ010000159.1:0-8689 GCA_964586535.1 uncultured Acidobacteriota bacterium
AGCCTATTCCGAAGAAGATCGAAACGGCGCCCACGCCCCAGCGCTGGCTCCCCGTCAGCCCGGTCACCTCTCCCAGGACGAGCGGTCCCAGGAAGGCCGTGATCTTCCCGGAGAGTGCGAAGAGACCGAAGAACTCGGCCGTCTTGGCTGATGGAATGAACCGCGCCAGGAGCGATCTCGATGCGGACTGATTGGGTCCGACCAGCAATCCGAGAAGAGTGCCTGCGATCCAGAGCCCCCGGGCGTCTGGCGCCATGGCGCAGGCGATCGCCGCGACGATGAGCCCGAGGAGGGAGAGTTGGATCGTGCGCTTTCCGCCGATGAGGTCGTCGAGCTTGCCGAAGGCGAACGCACCGATGCCCGCAGTGAGGTTGAGCCAGATCCCGAAGAGGATGATCTGGCCGAAATCAAAGCCGAACGTGACGCCCGCATAGATGCCGCCGAACGAGAATGCCGCGACGAGGCCGTCGTTGTAGATCAGGCGCGCGATCAGGAGGCGCAGCGCCTGAGGCAAGCGAATGATCTGTCGCAGCGCCGGAAGCGGATTCCAATTCGCGAGTGGATCGGCCGGAGCGGGCTCGCGCAGCCACGCGATCGCGGGGAGCGAGAAGATCAGGAACCAAGCGGCCACGAGAAGATTGGTTGCGCGGATGTTCCAGCCGGCCTCGGTCGAAAGCGGCAGTTTCCAGTCCAATCCCGGGACGCCCGTGAAGAGGAAGCCCGTCGCGAGACAGAGTAGACCTCCAACATAGCCGAGGGCCCAGGCGCCGCCCGAGACGGACCCGACGTTCTTGGACGTCGAGAGCGAGTTGAGAAAGGAGTTGTAGAAGACCTGGGCGATCTCGTACGCGGTATTGGCGACGATGAAGATCCCGAGCGCCAGAAAGGCCGCCGGCGGCTTCACGAAGGCGAGCGCCACGGTGCCCGCCACGGCAACCAGGGTCGTCCAGACGAACCACCGCTTTCGTGTGGCGGTGCGATCCGCGAGGGTCCCGCAGAGCGGCGCGAGGAGCGCGATGAGCACGGACGAAGAGGCCACGGCGCGCGTCCAGAGTTGCGTTCCGGCGATTTCGTCGGCAGCCATCGATTTCGTGAACCAGAAAGAGTAGATGAACGTCACGACGAGCGTCGTGAAGGCCGAGTTCGCGAAATCGTAGAGCGCCCACGCCCATACGTCCCTCGTCCGGCTCGAGGCGTCAGGAGTCACGGGTGCCCCCAAGCGAGCTTGTCGCGCAGGACGCCGAAGAACGTGCGCCCCGGCGGACGGACGAGAAGGACCTCGTGGTCGGCACGGCGAATGAACGCGCGCTCGCCCGGTTCCAGGCCGATCCCCACCTGGCCGTCCAGCGTCAGCTGCACGTCGTGCGCGGCGTCGTCACTGGCGAGGACGACGGCGACCTGCGAGCCCCCAGGCAGGATCAATGGGCGCTGCGAGAGGCTGTGCGGACAGATGGGAGTCGCGAGCAGGCAGTCGACGTCGGGAGTCACGATAGGCCCGCCCGCGGCGAGGTTGTAAGCGGTCGAACCCGTCGGCGTCGCGATAATCAGACCGTCGGCGCGGTAGTCGGAGACCCACTCGCCGTCAACAAAGAGCGAGAGGGAGAAGAGCCGGGCGAGATCCTTCTTGGAGAACGTGACGTCGTTGAGCGCCGTGAGTTCCTGCCCCGTCGGATCCGACTCGCGTCGCATGGCGAGGAGCCGCCGCCTGATGAGCCGGGCTCGTCCCTCGAGCGTGGCATCGAGGACGCCGGCGACTTCGCGGGCGCTCGTCTCGGTGAGAAAACCCAAATTGCCGATGTTGACGCCGAGGATCGGAATCTGCCGCGCTCCGACGACTCGCGCGCTCGAGAGCAGCGTACCGTCGCCGCCGAGCGAGACGACGAGCGTGGCGTCCTGGACCGCATCGGCTCTGCTGACGCCGATGTCTCGGCCCAGCGCGTCCGCGGAGACGCGGTCGTAACGCACCTCCACGCCATGTCGACCAAGGCACGCGCCGATCGCGCGCAGCATGTCCGCGGCCAGAGGATGCGGTTTCGAGAAGACGGCGACGCGGGTCTTGGGTTCAGCGTTCTCCACGGGCGACCTCCTCTTCGATCCTCGCGGTGACTTGGTCGATCGCGAGGCCTCCGGAGGGCAGCGCGAGCACGAAGATCTCGCGATTGCCGCTCGGGCCGGCGAGCGCGGAGGCGGAGACTCCGGCGATCTGCCATCCCTCGCCGCGAATCGCGGCGACGACGCGATGAACCGCGCGGGCGCGCAGAGCCGGATCTTTGATCACGCCCCCTGTCGCGGAGACTTCCTTTCGCTCCGACTCGAACTGTGGCTTGACGAGCGCGAGCACGCGTCCCTCCGCGAGGAGCGCAAGGACCCTCGGGAGCACGAGGGTAAGCGAGATGAACGAGACATCGACCACGGCGAGATCGTAAGGCGGCTCGACGTCGGAGGCCTCCAGGTATCGCGCGTTGATGCCCTCGACGACGCGGACGCGCTCGTCGTTCCGCAGCGACGTGTCGATGAGGCCGCGCCCCACATCGACGGCCGTGACGTGGACGGCGCCGCGGCGGAGCAAGACATCGGTGAACCCCCCCGTGGAGGCACCGACGTCCAGGCATCTCCAACCGGCAGGATCGAGCGCGAGTGCCTCGAGCGCTCCCGCCAGCTTCTCGCCGCCGCGGGAGACGAAGGGACGCTTGCCGGGGACGAGTTCGACGCGCGCTCCTTCGGGAACGGACCAGCCCGGCTTGTCCCACCGCTCGCCATCCACGAGGATGCGGCCGGCGAGGATCAGCGCGCGCGCTTTCTCGCGAGTCTGGGCGATCCCCGCGTCGAGCGCGGCTTGGTCGAGCCTCCGTCCGGTGCGCGGGTTCATCGTCGGGCGCTCACTGTCGCCGGTTCGCGGCGCGAGAGACGAGTGCCGCGAGCGACTCCGCCGCGGCGCCCAGAGGCGCGAGTGCCGCGAGCGCGGCGTCGGTTTGACGCCGCACCTCGCCGCGGGCGCGCTCGAGTCCGAAGACTGCGGGCCACGTCGCCTTGTTCGCCGCCTTGTCCTTTCCCGCCGTCTTGCCGAGAGCCTCGGTCGATGCCGTCTCATCCAGGATGTCGTCCTGAATCTGAAATGCGAGGCCCGTGTGGCGCCCGCATGATTCGAGCCGCGCCACGATCTCGGCGGCGGCGCCGACAGCCTCCGCTCCGAGGCGGAAGCTCGCCGCGAGCAGGGCGCCCGTTTTCAACTCGTGGATCCTTCCCACGCGCCGCTCGTCGGCAGGCCGTCCTTCCTGCAGCAGGTCGAGGACTTGTCCGCCGCACATGCCTTCGGGGCCGGCGGCCCGGGCGAGCGTGGCCACCATGGCGCGCACCCGGTCCGCGGGTAGCGCCGCTTCCGCGACGGTCGCGAACGCGAGCGTGTGAAGCGCGTCGCCGGCCAGGATCGCCATGGCCTCGCCGAAAACGACGTGGTTGGTTGCGCGGCCCCGTCTGAGCTCGTCGTCGTCCATCGCGGGCAAGTCATCATGGATGAGGCTGTAGGTGTGGATCATCTCGACAGCCAGGGCAGCGGGGAGCGCGTCGCCCTCGTCGCCGCCCGCGGCGCGCGCGCTGGCGAGGACGAGGAGCGGACGCAGTCGCTTTCCGCCCGCGAGGAGCGAGTAGCGCATCGCGGCCCGCAACTCGGGGACGCAATCCGGACCGTCGGCGATCGCGTCCTCGAGCCCGCGCTCGATGATCCCTCGTGTGCGCACGATCCAAGGGGAGACGTCCATCGAACTCACGCTTCGCCCTCGTCCTCGTCGAGCACCAGTGGAACAGTGCGCTCGGCGCCGGCCGTCTCGCGGAGGAGCTCCTCCACGCGCATCTCGGCGGAAGCGAGCCGGCTCTCGAGGCGACGGGCGAGTCCGATTCCCTCCTCGAAAAGCGCGAGGCTCTTCTCGAGGTCGAGATCGCCTTCCTCGAGAGCGCTAACGATCTCCTCGAGACGGGCGAGGGAGGCTTCGAAGGGAGTGCCGGTCTCGGTATCACTCATCTCGATCGTTCTCCTCAGATGTCGGCACGACGCGGTCCGTGACCCGCGCCGTGAAGCGGCCGCGCGCGACGCGAACGTCGACGATGTCACCGACCGCGATGTTCGCGACGTCCCTGACGATCCTGCCCTCGATTCGAGCCAGAGCGTAGCCGCGAGCCAGCACCGCCAGGGGTGACAGGGCATCGAGGCGCCCGGCGCGGTCGGCGAGCGCATGACGGAAAGCAGCGAGTCGCGCCCTCATCCTGGCGGCCAGATCGTGACGCGCGATCTCGACGTCACGACGCTGCGCGGTGATGCGCCGCGCGTGCGAGGCTGGATCCAGGCGACGCGCGAGGTCGGCGAGATGCTGGCGCCGGGCGCGCACACCGAGCCGCATTTCCTCGTCGAGCGCTCGCGCGAGCTCCGCGACGTGAAGACGAACCCGTGAGACGCGGACGGCGACGCCCTGCACGCCGCGCGCTCCGGCGAGACGCGAGACCTGGGCCCGCCGATGGGCGAGCCGGCCCCTCGTCGCGGCGACGGCCCGTTGGCGCGACGCCTCGACGCGCGCAAGGAGGTCGCGGCGCTCGCGCACGACGATCTCAGCCGCCGCGGAGGGAGTTGGAGCGCGCACGTCGGCGGCGAGATCCGCCAACGAAACGTCCACTTCGTGACCGATGCCGCTGACGACGGGAGTCGAGCACGCCGCGACCGCGCGAACGACGCGCTCGTCGTCGAACGCGGCGAGATCCTCTCGGGAGCCGCCTCCGCGGACCAAGAGCAGCACGTCCATCTCGAGCCGGTCGAGAGCCCGCAGCGCGTCAGCAATCTCTTCAGGGGCACGGGATCCCTGTACCGACGCCGACGCGAGTAGGACATGCACTCCGGCGAACCGTCGGCGCAGGACGCGGACGACGTCATGGAGCGCCGCACCGTCGCGAGACGTCACGATGCCGATCCGCCGCGGCAGGAGTGGCAGGCTCTTCTTGCGCCCTTCGTCGAAGAGCCCCTCGTCCTGAAGGCGCTGCTTGAGCTGTTCGTAGGCGATCGCCGCGGCGCCCGCACCGCGGGGTTCGAGGCTCTCGACGAGGAGTTGGTATCGCCCGGCTGCGGCGTAGACGCCGGGCGTCGCGAGCGCGAGGACGGCGAGGCCGTCCTCGGGCTGAAAGCGGACTTTGAGGTTTCGTCCGCGGAACATCGCGCAAGAGACGACGGCGTCTTTGCCCTCGCGAAGCTGAAAGTACCAGTGCCCCGACGCGTGAGCCTTGAACCCGGTGAGCTCGCCCACGACCCAAACAGGGCCGATTCCCTCGCGCAGTACTGCGTCCGCGCCTGCGTTGACCTGTCCGACGGTCAAGGGGGAGAGGCGAGACCCGGGCCGGGCCGCGCCGTCGGCGCCGGCACTCACCGGCCGCCCTCTCCCAGCGCAATGCGAGTCACCTCGCGGCATCGGTAGGAGTCCAGGTCGATTTCGAAGAGCGCGCCCCGCAAGCCGACGCCGCCACTGGCGGTCTCGGCCCGAACCGGTCTCGCGGTGCGGAAGCGTTCGACGATGCGCTCCTTTCGCTTGCCGATGATGGAGTCGTAAGGGCCCGTCATACCAAGGTCCGTGATGAATCCCGTTCCGCCCGGGAGCACTCGCGCATCCGCGGTTTGAACGTGAGTGTGGGTCCCGAAAACCCCTGTCACGCGGCCGTCGAGGTGGGTCGCAAGCGCGAGTTTCTCGCTCGTCGCTTCTGCATGGACGTCGACCATGATGACGTCGGCCTCGCCCTCCAACTCGTCCAGGATCTCGTCGGCGATGCGGAAGGGATCGTCGACGGGTTGCATGAAGACCCTGCCAATGATGTTGATCACGGCGACCCGGACGCCCTCGCGGGCGACGCCGATCGCGACTCCCTGACCTGGGCAAGGAGCGGGATAGTTGGCGGGACGGAGCAGATTGGCCTGCGAGTCAAGCAGGTTCTCCGAGGTGCGATGCGACCAGACGTGATTCCCGGAGGTGAGCATGTCCGCTCCGGCATCGAGGACATCGCGGATGCCGGCGGCGTCGACTCCGCTCCCGTCATGGAGATTCTCGACGTTGACGATCGTGAAGCCGGCGCCCGTCTCGTCGATCAAGCCCGGTAGCCAGCGCGTCACCGCCTTGCGCCCCGGTGCTCCGAAGACATCGCCGATGGCGAGCACGCGCATCGAAAACCCCTGTCTCGTCACGATGAGGACCGGCCCCGCGCCCCGTCACACGGCGTAGCTGACGGCCCTGGTTTCTCTGAGGACGAGCACGCGAATCTGCCCCGGGTAGTCGACGCGCGCTTCGATTTCTTTGGCGAGTTCCCTGGCCAGCAGGATCGTGCGATCGTCCGTGAACGAGTCTGCGCGGACGTGGACGCGAAGCTCGCGCCCGGCGCGAACGGCGACGGCCTTCTCGACACCCTCTTTGGCGAGCGCGATCTCCTCGGCGAGGCTGAGACGGTCCATGAACCGCTGCAGGTTTTCGTTTCGCGCGCCGGGCCGAGAGAGCGCCATGCGCCGAGCTGTGGTGAGGACGACTCCCAGCGGCGTGCGCGGCGTATCGGGCGGTTGCGCGAGCGCCCGGATGGGTTGCGTCACCGCGGGCTTTTCGCCGTAACGCTGCGCGATGTCCGCGCTCGCGAGGAAGATCGGCGCTTTCAGGAGCGACTTGTCCGCGCGAGCGATCTCGTGCAGCAATCCCGCGCGTCGCAGCGCCGGTCCGTCGAGGCGCAGTTCGTCGCCGATCACGCCCGCGATGACACCGACTTCGATCGCGCGCTGCAGGAGATCGCTGCCCTGCTCGCGAAAGAACGAGAGCCGGCCGAGGAGGAGGACGAGGCGTTCGTGGAGCCCCGCGACGCCGACGTCGAACGCGGCTTTTTCGCCCAACTCCCGCGCCTCTTCGTCGGCTTCGGCGCGCGACTTCTCGACCACCTCCTCGATTCGGGCGGGGTGAATGCGTCCGTCTTCGACGAGGAGGCGCAAAGCGCGCGTGGCGATCGTGCGCCGCAGGGGATCCCACGTGGAGAGCAGGATCGCCTCGGGCGTGTCGTCGACGAGGAGATCGACGCCGGTCGCCTGTTCGAGGGCGCGGATGTTCCGGCCCTCGCGGCCGATCACGCGTCCTTTCATCTCATCGCTCGGCAGGGTGACGAGCGAGACGGTTCCCTGTCCGCAGACGGATCCCCGGAGCGCGGCCATCGCCTGCAGGACCGCCGCCCGCGCCTTCTCGTCCGCTGTCGCGCGAATCGCTTCGTCGGCCTTCTGCAGCAGGCGGGCGATGTCGCCCTCGATCTCGATCTCGACGCGTTGCATCAACTGGCGTTTCGCTTCCTCGGCGGAGAGGCCGGCGACCGCCTCGAGACGCTCGCGGATGAGCTGCTCGCTCTGGGAAAGGCGTGATTCGCGCTGGTCGATCGAAGCCGCGCGCGCTTCGAGCGCGTTGGCCCTCTCGGTCAGCTCCTGAGCCCGATCATCGATTTCGGCGGCGCGTTCTTCGACCCGGGACCGCTGCCGCGTCAGCTCTTGCTGCGCGCTCTCGACTTCCCGGCTCCGTCGATCGACCTCGTCACGCCGCTCTTGAATCTCACGGCGCAGGCGCTCCTCTTCCCGTTGGCTTCTGGCCGCCACTTGCTCGGCGAGGGTGGCGGAGTGCTCCTCTTCGAGACGGGCGATGTCTCCGCGAAGCTCGGCGGCGCGCCTACGAGCGCGAAACGCCGCGATCGCGAGAGCCAAGGCGGCTCCCAACAGGCCCAGGCAGACCGCAATGACCAAACGGTCGTCAACCATCTCGTCCTCTCGAAGAATCCCGATCGCCCGCGCACGGGGCGGGGGCCCCGGGCCCGGAGGGCCTTGAACCGGCGAGGCACCCGGGTTGGGAGCGCCCACGTCGTTGAAGCCTGGTTTCCCAGGTGGGTGTCCTCCCGGCCGCTTCAGGCTGCCTCCGTGTTTGGGGTGGAGGCGGCACACCACGTCCGGAGTCCGGACTCCCTTTCTCGAGATGTTGGCTCAACCGCGTATCGGACGCCCTCTCAGCGTCCGGGAGCCCGCCGGTAGCGGGAAGTATGGCGGCCGCTCCGAGAACCGGTCAAACGGGCGTGGGTTCATCGTCTCGGTTTCCAAGCGCCTGCTTGGCCTCGGCAATGTCGTCGGCCGTCTGGCGCAACGCGTCGCGAATCTCGACGATCTCCTCCACCCAAGCGCGGCGCGCGTCGTCGTCCTCGCCCGCGATGTTGAGGGCGGCCAGGAGCGCGACTTTCGGATCGTCGAGGGGAGCCTCGTCTCCGGCAACGTCCCGAACGGCGTCGTCCACCCGCGCCGCGAGAGCGCGAAGGCGCCCTTCGTTCGATCCGCGGAGCCGAAATCGCCGACCGCCGATCTCGACGACGACGACGGCGGAGTTAGCGGAAGAAGCGGTGGGATCTTGCTTCACGAGAACTGATTCCTCCTGAGCCCGCGGTCCGCGGTTCCCGGATTATAGGGGCGCCGGGGCAGGCCCAGGGCGCGCGAAGCCTGGCGACCGCGCTTCCGGTAGAATCCCCGCTCTTGCTCGGGAGGCACGTCGTGTCCAGGACTTTGAGAGAGATCGACGCGCGCGTGCTGAGCGCCCTCGCTCAGGAAAGCGCGCCACTTGCGGTGACCGTACTCGCCGAGCGCCTCGGCCTCGACCAGAGCCCGGTC
>CAZPJJ010000160.1:0-8681 GCA_964586535.1 uncultured Acidobacteriota bacterium
CCGCCGTCGCGGAGGGGCGGCGTGGCGCAGGGAAGCTGCCGGCCGCCGGATCGCGCCGACGAGCCGCCGATCCGACGCCCGTGATCGCCTGGCAGCGCGCGCCGGTGGAGGCGAGCGCGGCTGCGAAGGCGGAGCTCTCGACGCTGCGCCGTGGCGATCTCGTGGCTTGAAGCGACCCCTGGGGGCGGCGTGCCAGAATGCTTGCCCGGAGGTGAGCGATGCGTCACGACTCTTTCGTTCCCATCTCGATCCGCCGCGCCGCGTGGTGGCTGCTCCTCGCGACCGCACTCGGCCTGGCTGCGAGCGCGCCCGGGCTTGCTCTTTTCGAGACGCCCCAGCCGCAGATCCTCTACGACGGGGCGGCGCCCGGCGCGAGCCCCGGCGTGACAGTCATTCGCGATCAGGCGGCTTTCGATGCGGCCGTCGCGGCTCTCGATCCACCCTTCGGCGCGGCGCCGCCCAATCTGGCCGAGCGCACGGTCTTGCTCGTCGTCGGCAAGGAACGTGAGAACGCGTGTCGCGAGACGGCGCTCACGGAGATCACGACGCGGGGCTTTCGCGCCACGGTTTCAGTCGAGGAGCGGCTTCCGGCGAGGGAGTGCGCGTGTGCCGAGGTGATGCGGCCGCCACGTGCCTGGGTGGTCGTCGTCGGCCGCATCGTGAGGCGCGCCGAGATCGCCGCGACGGACACGGTCCTGCCCTGCGACGAGACGCTCACCAAGCGCGATGCCGCACTCCCGGGCCCCGAGCTTTTGGTCGAGGGATCGATGGATGGCGAGTCGGGTGGCCGCATTCTGACGACCGCGGAGGCTCTCGTGGCCGCATGCCGAGAGATGGGAGTCGCCGACAAATGCCCCACTCTGGACTTCTCGACGCACCGGGCGCTCGTCCTGACGGGGCGCGCGAGAGAGAACGGTTGCCGCGAGACCCGCGTGATCTTGACGGAGTACACGAGCGCCCAGGAAGCGTCATTCGTCGTCGAGGAGTCGTATCCCCGCGTCGGTCAAGTCTGCACGATGCTCTATCAGGAGCCCCGCGCCTGGCTCTACAAGGTCCCCGCCGCAGTCGAGCGCGCTCGCGTCGTAACTCGCGAAGTCCGCTGACCCTCCCCCATTCCAGGGACGGTCGACTTAGAGGGACAGGCGACTTAGAGGGACAGGCGACTTAGAGGGACAGGCGACTTAGGGTGACTGTCCCCCTAAGTCGACTGTCCCCCTAAGTCGACTGTCCCCATGACTCGGAGGGGTCCGGAAGGGGTTAGCGGTCGAGGGACATGAGGCCTTCCATCGAGAAGGCGCGGCGCTCGTACGTGGGGGGCGGATCGTAGAGGCCCGGGGGCGCGGGCTTCTGCTCGAGAGAGACGAGCTTCTCAACCGATTTGACCGTGCTGCCGAGGACGACCGTCGTCGATTCTTTGAGTACTTCGAGCCCCTCGACTTTTTTCATTTCGTCGAGTGCGGACTTCATGCTCGGCTGCATTGCCGTGGCGATCTCGCCGACGAGGTCGCGGAGCGCGGACATGTCGACCTCGGTCCCCACGTCGGTGGTTGCCCAGACGACCGAGGTCATCGTCATCGAGGGGCTCTTGACCTCGACGTCGAAGCGCCGGGCGTTCCAGGCGCCGATTTTCCGGCGCTCCTCGGTGGGCGTGATCGTCGCCTCGAGTTTCATCTGCTCGAGCATCATCGAAGCGACGGCGGGAGGCAGCACGGCCTTCACGTCGAAGGGAAGCGTCATCTCGAGGACGACCTTGCTGTCGTGCTGAACGATGAACATCCGCTTGAGATCGGCGCGCACGATCTGCGTCACCGCGGGCGTCGTCATCGCGAGGCGGTCCCCGCCGAACCAGATCTCGTGACGTTCGGTGGCGGAGGTGCCGTCGCCCGCGGTCTGGGTGACCTCCCTCACGATGAAGGTGTCGGCGGCCGCAGGAGCGATCGCGCCCGCCGCAAAAGCAAGGAAAGCCGCGGCCAAGACGAGGACGCAGTGACGCATGGTGTTCTTCCTCCGGGTCGACTCGGGCGAGCGCGAGGATGATACGCGGGGCCGTCCTCGTCACGCTCGGGTTTCGGTAGCGTTCCGGGCTATGCTCGGCGTCCTTTCTCGGGGGTGCTCTCGATGACGACCAGCCGCGCGGCCGGGCGCCCGAGCCCCGCACTCGTAGTCGCACCGGGCCCACGCGCCGCGCTCGACGAATTGGAGCGCGAGATCGAGCGCCGCGGATCCTCGTTCGGACCACCGCTGCGCGTCGTCGTGCCCTCGGGCGCGCTTCGCGACCACCTGCGCGCGACACTCATTGCGCGGCGGGGAGGACGCGCCCTTGCCGGCGTCGTCATCGAGACCTTGGCGGCTCTCGCCCGCACCGCGCTCGCCGCCAGCGGCTCTTCGGTACCGGCCGCGTCGGCATTCTTCGATCTGGTCGTCCGCCGCACCGCCGCTCGCGAACCCGCTCTCGCCGCCGTGCTCGACGCCGGCCCCGACGCCTGGCGCGCCGTCGCCGCCACGGCTCGCGACCTCGTCGATTCCGGGCTTACCCCCGAGTCGGCCGACGCACTCATCGACGCCCTCGCGAGCACGCCCGCGTCCTCCCCCGAGGCCCGGGAGCGCGCCGCCGCGATCGTCACCGCGACGGCCGCGGCGCTCGCGTGGGCCGACGAGACCACGCACGGCGCGATCGGTCCGCGCGGCCTGCGCCTCGCCGCAGCCGCGCTCGCACTCGAAATCCACGGCGATCGCGCGCTTCCCGCCCGCGGTGTCGTCGTCTTCGGCTTCGCGGATGTGACCGGCGTAGTCGGGGCCATGATCGACGCGCTCGTCAAACGCTTCGACGCGCGGATCATCCTCGACCGCCCCGCGCTCGCCGGAGACGACCGCGCCTCGCAGCGCTTCACGCGGCGCTTCGCGTCGCGCGTCGCGTTCTCAGCGCTTCCCGTCCTCTCGGCCCCTGAGGCGACGAGCGCCGCCCGCGTCTCTTACCTCGTGGCGCCCTCGCCCGAGACCGAAGTGCGCGCCGTCGCGGAATCCGTGCGCGCGCTGCTCGACGCGGACGTCGCGCCCGAGAGCATCGGCGTCGTCTGGCGCCAGCCCGGCACGTACCAGTCGACGCTCGTCCGGCGCCACTTCACGCGCCTCGCGATTCCTTTCGCCGCCCCCGGGCTCGTCGGCCCGCTCGCCGCGCGTGCCCGGCGCGCCCACGCGCTCGCCGCGCTGCTCGCCGAGGGTCGGCGCGCCTCGATCGACCGGCTCCTCGACGCGAGCACCGGTGCCATGCGCTCGCTTCTCGCGCCGCGTGTCAGGCTGGCGCTGCGCGCCGCGGGCGCCTCCCGCGTCGACGAAGCAGCGCGCGTCGACCCGTCGAGCCTGACCGACCGCCACGGACGCATCCCTCTCCCGCAGCGCCGCGGTCACGAACTGGTCGAGGATCTGGCGACCGGCGAAATGCATCTCCGCTCACGACGGTCTTTCCTCGAACGCGACGCGCTCGAACGCGCCGTCGCCCTCGCCCGCGGCGTCATCGCGCGCCTCGACGCCTGGCCCGCGGCGGGCTTCGTCGAGGATCACCGGCGTGCCCTCGACGGGCTGCTGCGCGACGAACTCGGCTGGAGCGACGCTGCCGGTGGCTCCCACGACGGCACCGACGACGGCGAACGCGAGGTGCTCGATGCCTGCCGCGCCGCGCTCGACGGCCTGCCAGCGAATGTCGCAATCACACGCGACGAAGCGACCGTCCTATTCGGCGACGCGCTCGCCAGCGTCGGCCGCGACCCGCTCACCGGGAACAACGCCGGCGTGCGCGTACTCTCCGCGACCGACGCCCGCAGCCAGACCTTCCTGCATCTCTTCCTGCTCGGCGTGACGCGCGATGCCTTCCCGCGCTCGGTGAACGAAGACCCGCTGCTGCCCGACACGCTCCGCGCCTCCATGCTGGCGATCCTCGACGATCTGCCGCTCAAGCGCCGTGGGTACACCGAGGAGCGGTACCTCTTCGCGCAGCTCATCGACGCCGCTCCGAACTTCGTCGTCTCGTGGTCGCGCTCGGACGAGCGCGGGCGGCCCCTCGCCCCCTCGCCGCTGGCCGTCCTCGTCGAGGGCCTGCCCGGCGCGACGCGCCTGGAACCACCCGCGCACGACGCGCCGCGTCCGCGCACCGCGCTCGAGGCCGCGCTCCTCTCTGCGCTCGCCGGGGACGAGCCTGGGACCACCACACTCGCCGCCGCCTCCCCGCGCGCGACCAGCATCGACGCGCTCGCGCTCGCGAACGCCGGTGCCGCCATCGCAGGCGAGTACGACCGCCCGCGCGGCGACGATCTCGGTCCCTACCTCGGCTCGATCGGCGCGCCGCACGAAGCCGCCGACGCGCGGCCAGGCGAGTCGTCGATCACGTTCTTCGAGCGACTCGCCCGCTGTCCGTGGCAGGCCTTCCTCACCCGGCACCTCGGCCTCGCGGCACCTCCCGATCCGCAGGACGCGCTGCCCGGACCGGATCAACGCGTCCTCGGCATCGTCGTCCACGCCGCGTTGGCCGCGCTGGTCGACGCGCGCCGCGGCGCGCGGCCGCGCACGGTCGACGACGCGCTCGCGCTCGCGCCCGTCTCGCTCGCCGACGTCGGCGATGCCGAGATCGTCGACGCCTGCGCCCGCGCCGCGCACGAGAGCGCCCGCGAGGAGGGCCTCCTCGCCTCCGGCTTCGAGGAACTCCTCGCCGAGCTCGCCGTGCCCCGTGTGCGCCGCGCACTCGCGCTCGAAGTCTCCCCCGCCCTCGCATCGGAAATCGAGGGAACCGTCGACTTCACGCTCGCCGATGGCCGCGTGCGCACGCTGCGCTTCCGTGCCGACCGCTTCTCGCGCGACGACGCCGGCTACGTGCTCGTCGACTTCAAGACGGGCAAGCCGCTCTCCACCGCCAAGAAGCAGGACACGCGGCTTGCTCACCTCCATGAGGCGATCCGCGAGGGACGCGCGCTGCAAGCCGCCGCGTACGCGCGCGCGCTGCCCGAAGGCGCCGCCGCGCGCTACGTTCACATCCGCCCCGACGAGAGCGACGACGCCGTCGTCACGCTTCCCGCCGGCGACGGCGAGGCGTCCGCGCTCTTCGACGCGACGGTCGCCACGTTGATCGCGTCGCTCGACCTGGGCGAGCTCCCACCGCGGCTCTTCGCCCCTGGCGACGACCGCGAGTTCGAAGCCTGCGCCTTCTGCGAGGTGAAGGCCGCGTGTCGCCAGGGCGACTCGACCGCTCGCCAGCGCCTGCAGTGGTGGGAGAGCGCGCAGGAGCGCGGTGATGCTCCGTCGCATCCCGCCGCCCGCGCGCTCTGGGATCTGCTGCGAAAACCCGCCAAGGCACCGAGGGGCCAGCCATGAGCGCCCACGATCTGCTCGCGCAGGATGCCGAAGCGCGTCGCGAGGCGCGCACGGTCTTCGATCGCCCGCTGGTGCTCGAGGCGGGTGCAGGCACGGGTAAGACCAGCGCCCTCGTGGCGCGCGTCCTCGCTTGGAGCCTCGGCCCGGGTTGGGAGCGCAGCGCGGCGTCCATCGGCGACGGTGCCGAGCCGAGTTCGGACGAAATCGCCGCGCGGACGCTGGAGCGCGTTGTCGCGATCACCTTCACCGAGGCGGCCGCGGCGGAGATGGCCGAGCGCGTCGGGGTCGCCCTCGGCGAGGTGCTGCGCGGCGAGAGCCCGAAAGGACTTCCACTCGACGAGATCGCCGCACCGCCGGGCGAGCGCGCGGCCCGCGCCCGCGCGCTGCTCGGCGCGCTCGACCACCTCGTCGTGCGCACGATTCACGCGTGGTGCCGGCGCACGCTCGCGCGACATCCCCTCGAAGCGGGACTGGCGCCCGTCTTCGAGGTGGACAGCGACGGCGAGGCACGCGCGCGCGCCGCCCGCGAAGCGATGGAGAACGGGCTCCGCGGGCTCTGCGCAGACCCAGAGACCCGCGCCTCGCTCGTCGCGATCGCGAACGCCGGCTTCGGCGTCGCCGAGATCGAGGAGCAGGTGCTCGCGCTCCTCGAGGCAAGCGTTCCGGCCGACGTCCTCGACGAGCCGCTCTTGACGGCGGACGACGCGCGGCGTGTGTCGGCGGCCGTCCGTGACGCCGCACTCGAAGTGCGCTCCGTGATAGGCGCGCGCTTCCTGGACCTGCCGAAGAACAGCCGCCATCCCCGCCAGGCGGTCGCCGAGCTCGATGAACTGCTCGGCGGCGGCATGCCCCCCCATGCCGATCCCCTCGTCGATCTCGCGCGGATCCGCGCTTGGATCCACGGCGCGGAGAGCCTGCGCACGCGTCTGGGCGACTGGACGAAGGGCGAAGCGCAGACCGGCGAGCGCAAAGTGCTCGACCAGTCCGTCTTCGCGCTCCTCGACGCCGCGGCGGTGCTCGGCCCCGCGCTCGCGCGCGCGCTCGCCCTCGACCCGCTGCTGCTCGAACACGGGCGGCGCATCGTCGCGCCGCTCTTGCGCGACGCGACCGAGCGTCTGCGCGCGAGCGGGTTCATCTCGTTCGACGCGCTGCTGCGCCGCACGCGCACGCTCCTCGAGACGCATCCCGATGTCGCACAGGACGTGCGCTCCGGCATCGACCAGCTCCTGGTGGACGAGTTCCAGGACACCGACCACGTGCAGTGCGCCATCGTGCGCTGCCTCGCGTTGTCCGGACCGGAGGCGAGCCGCCCCGCGCTCTTCCTCGTCGGCGATCCCAAGCAGTCGATCTACGGCTGGCGTCAGGCCGATCTCGCCGCGTACGACGCCTTCGTCACGGGCGTCGTCGACGCGGGCGGTCTCGTCGCGCGGCTCTCGCGGAACTTCCGCTCCGTTCCCGAGATCCTCGACGACGTCGAGCGCGTCATCCGGCCGGTGATGATCGAAGAGCGAGGCGTGCAACCGCGCTTCGAGCCGCTGATCCCGCACCACGCGTCGCGCGGCGACGGCCCTGCCGTCGAATACTGGGTGTCGTGGTCGCGCGAGGAACGGGCAGCGACCGCGGCTCGCGACGCCGCGCGACTCGAAGCGCGCGCGATCGCCGAGGACGCCTGCCACCAGCGAGCCCAGCACGGCACGCCGTGGCGCGAGATGGCCATCCTGCTGCGCGGTATGAGCGACGTCGATCTCTACCTAGACGCGTTGCGCGCGCAGGGCGTGCCCTACCAAGTAGCGCGCGACCGCGCGTACTTCCGCCGTCGCGAGATCGTCGACGCCGCCGCGCTCGTGCGCGCGATCGTCGATCCGGGCGACGATCTCGCGCTCGTCGCCTGGTTGCGCTCCCCGGCCGTGGGCGTGCCCGACGCGGCCTGGGTGCCGCTCTGGACGCGGCGCTTCCCCGAGCATGCCGAGCGCGGCGACGACGCCTCGCTGCGGCGCGCGCACGCGATCGTCGACGAGGCCAAGGTCGCCGTTGCCGCGCTCGAAGCGGAGATCCCCGCCCTCGCCCGTGTGCGCGGCTGGGATCTCGCGCTGCACGGGGCTCTCGACGACCTCGCCGCGTTGCGCGCTTCGTTCCGCAGCGACCCGCCCGATGTCTTCGTCGAGATGCTGCGCACGCGCACGCAACTCGAGATCGCCGCGGCTCGTCGCTTTCTCGGCGCGTTCCGGCTCGCCAATCTCGAGCGCTTCTGGCTGGAGCTGATCGAGGCTCTCGATGCCGATCGCGCCGATCCGCAGGCTCTCCTGCGCAGACTGCGGCGCGCCGTCGCCGAGGCCGAAGAGGCCGAAGAAGCGCGCCCCGATGCGTTCGCCGAAGACGCGATCCAGGTGATGACGATGCACGGAGCGAAGGGCCTCGACTTCTCCGTCGTCTACCTGCCACAGCTCCACAAGCAGCCGCGCTCGAACGACGCGCGCGTGCCGATTCGCGAGGCGGCGGGTACGGCGGGCGTGCTGACGATCTCACTCTTCGGTGCGATGACGCTCGCCGCGCTCGAGGAGCGAGAGCGCGTGGCGCGGGTCGCCGAAGCGGAGCGCGTGCGCCTGCTCTACGTCGCCATGACGCGTGCCAAGCACCGGCTCGTGCTCTGCGGCAACTTCGCGTCGTCGCGCCGCCACGGGTCGATGGCGCAGATCCTCGAGCGTCGCGAGCCGCCGCTGGACGATCTGGAGACGCTCGCGGCGTCGTGCGAGAGCGCAGGCACGGACGGCGAGGTCGCAGGGCCGATCAGGATTCGCTTTCCCGGCGTGCTGTTCTCCGCGGATCTCGACGCTGGAGCCCGCGGGCGCCCGGCCGTCACTACGGACGCGAGCGCGCTGCTAGCGGTGGCTCGCGACCTGGAGGCCAAGCAAGCCGCCGCACGCGAGCATGCGGCGCGGAGATTCGCCGGCGCGGTGTCGGAGCGCGCGCACGAAAGACTGCACGAAATCTTCGCGCAGACCGACGACGGCGCGGCCCATGATGGCGCGGCTCGCCTGCGTCAGGACGTGGCGATGGCTGTGGGATCGACCGTCCATCGCATCATGGAGATCGTGCCGCTCGATGGCGATGTTCGCGCGGCGCTCGAAGGCACCGATGTCGCGAGCGCGATCCCTGACGACGTCGATGCGGCGATCCGCTTGGAGGTCGAGACGCGCGCGCGGGCGATCGTCGCCGCCTTCGCGAGCGGACCGCTCGCGGATCGGTTCGCGGCCATCGCCCCGCGCATCCGCGCCCGGGAATTCCCGGTTCTCATGGCGCCAGCGGACGCCGGTTCGTCC
>CAZPJJ010000161.1:0-8658 GCA_964586535.1 uncultured Acidobacteriota bacterium
ACGGGGACGATGTTGCCGCCGATCGTCTGGCTCGAATTGAAGGTGGTCGCGGGAATCGGCACGCGGTCGCCGATGTGGACCTTGCTCTTCTCGCCCTCGAGGATGCGCAGTTGCGGCTTGCTGAGCGACTTCGTATCCGAGTCGGACTTGAGGAAGTTGACGATCACCGAAGGAATCGGCCCGATCGTCCACGCCGACTGCGCCTTGAGCACGGAGAGATTGTTGAGCGGCACGCGCTCGGCCGTCGCGGGATCGCCGAAGACGAGCGAGAGCGACTTCGTCGAGAGATCGATGCCGAGCCGCTGCAGGTTGGTGCGGTTGATCTCGAGCAGCTCGATGTCGACGATCACCTCGCCCTTGGCTTTGTCGTTGGCGTTGATGATGCGCTCGGCGACTTTGATCTTCTCGGGTGTGTCCTTGATCGTGATCGCGTTGAGCGCGGCGTTCTCGGCGACTCGACGCGTCTCGAGCAGCGTACGCAGCAGCGTCTGGATGTCCTTCGTCTCGGCGTTGGAGAGGTAGAACGTGCGGATCACGTGGTCTTCGTACTCTTGCCGTTTGGCGCGCTGGTCTTCGTAGATGAGCAGGGTATTACCGTCGATGACTTTGAAGGCATGACGGTTCTGCAGCATGAGGATGTCGAGCGCCTTCTCGAACGTGACGTTCGCGAGTTCGACGGTCGCCTTGTCCTTGAGATCGATCTTCTCGTCGTAGAGGAAGTTGATCCCCGACGCTTTCGAGAGCGCCTCGTAAACGTCGCCGACGGTCGAATCGGGAAAGTTGAGCACGAGCGGGATGTTCGACGCGGGATTGAGTTTGGGCGGCCCGAGATCCTCGGCCTGCCTGGCGGCTTCGATCTTCGCCTGCTCGAAGTCCGAGGGCGCCTTGAAGCGGCGCTCCTGTTCCTTGAGCGCGCGTTCCAGTTCGACGGCCGCGTACTGATTCGAGGGGTCGAGGATCACCGCCTCTTGCAATTCTTCGATGGCCATGTCGAGCTGGCCGCTGTTGAGATAGCGTTTGGCGCGCTCGAAGTGCGAGGCCGCGGCGCGCAGCTTGGCCCGCGCGAGCGCGAGCTTGTAGCGCGAGTTGCCCGGATCGAGCGAAACCGCCTTCGCGTACGAGAGCACGGCGTTGTCCCACAGCTCGCGTTTGGCGGCTTCTTCGCCCTGGCTGTAGGCGCGCCCGGCGCCGGTGCTCGCGCAGCCCGCCAGGAACGCGAGCGCGAGCACGACGGCCACGAGACCGAACGCGAGTTTGCGGGACGTCTTCGAGATCTCGGTCATGAGGACCCCTTCCATCGTTCGATCCAGAGCGCGAAACACGTCAGCGCCGCCGCCCGCCACCCGGGGCGGACTTGGTCTGCGCGATCTTGACGGTCTCCGTCTTGTTCTTGAAGCGCGGATTGGTATAGCCGATCACGACGGTGTCCTCGTCGATCGACTTGATGACGAACGTGTCGTCGAGCGTATCGCCGACGGCGACGGGCACCGGCTCGAGTCCCTTGGCGCCACGCTTGGTGAGGATGGCCACGAACTCGTCGGCGGGCTCGGCGCGCTTCTGGATATAGGCCTGATAGGCATAGTTGAACGCGGGTGCCGGAGGCTCGACGGGGCGCGGAGGCGGCGGCGGGTTCTTTTTCTGTTCCTCGAGAAGCTTCGCCTGCTGCTCGAGGCGCTCCACGCGCTCTTCGGCAGCTCTCTTCTGCTCCTCGCGGCGGATCTTCTCGACGCGCAAGGTCTCCGGGCTCAGCGTGAAGTCGAAGAGATCGCGCCGTCCCGCGAAATCCTCGCCGATGACGGGCCGCTCGAGCTGGATTCCCGGCAGTGCGCGCAGGAGCTTCATGCGCTCGTCGAGGTCGGCGACATCCGATCCGACGCCCGACGATTTCGCCGAACTACCGAAGAGTTTGTCCCCTTGGATCCACACGGCCGCCACGAGGACGACCCCGAGCAGTCCCAGGAGAAGCCGCTGACGGTTCTGATTCGCGACTTCGGCCGCCATCGCTACCTCCGGCCTCTTCCGGAAGAGCGCCGCTTGTCCTTGAGCCGCTTCTCCCATTCGCGCTGACGCGCTTGTTCCTCGCGCATCGTCGGGTCGTTGAAGAAGGTTTCGAGGCGGACGGCAAGACGCAGCACGCGGCCGCCCTCGTCACCGCCTTCGAGCGCGACCTCGCGCACGATCAAGAACTGTTCGAGGCTCTCGAGCCTCGCCAAGAAGCGGCGCAGGTTCTCGTAGCCGCCCTCGATCGGGAAGGTCACCGACATTACCTCGATGCCCTCTTGCTCGAGATCGGCGAAGCCGATGTTGACCTGCTGCGGGCGCACGCCGAATTCCTTGCCCACCTTGCTCAGTGCGCGCTGGAAAGGCACCGAGCGTTCGGCGCGAGTCGCGAGCATCTCCTCGAAGAACGAGTTGACGCCCGCCTCGACGGTCCGAGCGTGATCGCGCGTCTCGCGCAGGACGCCGAGCCGCTCCGCGGATCGCGCCCGCGCCTGTCCCGCGGTCTCCTCGTCGCGGCGGAGCGCGGAGAGTTCGTTCTCGAGCGGCCTCACGAGCACGTACCAAAAGCCGAGGTTGAGCGCCAGCACGGCACCGACGACGATCGCCACGAGCTTGCCGTCGCGGCGCACGTCGAAGCGCCGGCGCCGGCCGTTGGAGCGGCGAGCGCCCGGAGATTTCGGCGTGCCGGGGAGCGGCACGGGCTTCATCTCGATCTCGCTCATCGGCCACCTCCGCTCGCGGTGCCGTCACCCGAGGATTGAGGGGCCGCTCCGCCGGCCGGGTTCACCGGCTGAGGAGGGAAGGGTCGACGATAGCGGATCTTGCCGTCCTCGGTGACCTCGACGGCGGGATCGTCCGCCGAGGGCGCCTCTCCCGGGGGGCGCGGCGCCCCCGGGACGGTCGCTGCCGGGGCCGCGCCCGGAGGGGCGCTGCCGCTGCGAGTCGCCCGAGGGTTGTTCGCGGCGGGGGCCGAATCCCCGGCGGCGGGGCCACCGGCAACGGGCGCGCTGAGCAGCGGAAGATTCGCGGAGCCGCCGGCGTCCTGGCCGACGGGTGCCTGCCGGGTCCGGTCCTCGACGGGCTCGCCGCTCGTACGCATCGCGTTGCGCCGCTTGGTGCGTGGCGTCGCCGCGTCGCCGGAGTTGCTCGCCGCGCCGGCCGCCTTGCGGCTGGGACGGGTGACGACGCCCTGCGCGGGACGCTGCGCGGGCGCCGAGCGTCCGGCGGCCACGGGCTCGCTGCCGCCGTTCTCCGCGGCAAACGACTCGGGCTGCGGCTCCGCGTCCAACTCGCCGGGCAGATCGTCGACGACGATCACGTCATCCGCCGCGCCGGGCGGCGAGCTGCCGGCCGGGCCGGCGGCCGCGCGCTCTTCGTCCGAGGGAGGCAGGTAGCGGCACTGGATGTTGAACGAAATGCGCTCGTCGTTGCCCATCCCGCGGCTCAGCAGCTGCCAGGATCCTGGCTGCACGTCCGTGAAGCGAGGCGAGTTCTCGAGCGAGTCCTGCAAGGCATAGAAGGCGTCGACATCCATGGCGGTTCCGCGCAGATCGACGACGGTGACGTTGCTATCGCCGAACTGGGGGCGGATCGAGCTCAAGCGCACGTTCCAGGGGAGCACGCCCTCGAGCTGATTCAGAAGGCCCGTCCAGGAGAAGTTGCGCTCGTTGAGCACGCGCGACACGAGATCGGCCTGGGCCTGCAGGATGTCGGCGTCGAACTTGCCCAGCGCGGCGCGGATTTCCTGTTCTTCTTGGCGCATCGCTTCCATCTGCGCCCGATGGTCCGCGAGTTGGTCGACGAGGGCATCCCGCTTCGAATCCGCCGTGAGATAGCCGAACGCGTTGTAAGCGGTGAAGAGCAGCGCCGCCGCCGCCAACACGCCGAGCCCCGCGAGGAGCGGCGTATCGTTGCGGTACGGATTGCCCGCCAGATTCAGTTCGATCGGCTTCACGGCAGTCTCCGCATCGCCAGTCCGATGGCGGGAAGCACCTCGGCGGTCTGCTCGTCGGTCATCGCGGCCATCTCCGCGAAGAGCCCCCGTACGTCCGGCAGCGTGGCTTCGCGGCATCCCGCCGCGAGCGCCTCCGCGACGAAGCCCCGGGGATCCACGCCGGAAGCGCGGACGAGGATCTCCGCCAAACCGCTGCCGAGCAAATGCTCCTCGTAGTAGCTCAGCGTGGTCCGCACTTCGCGACCGAAGACGCGCAGGCTTTCCTCGCCGCGGAAGCCGCCCTGCACGTGATAGGGCTTGGTGCGGTAGAAGATCAGCCGCTCGCCGCGCAGGATCATGACGGTGAAGTAATGCGGTGTCGCGTTGAGCACGCCGATGTCGGCCCGCTCTGCGCCCGCCAGCGCCTTCGCATGGCGGAAGGCGTTGAGGAGATCGAGCGAGGCCAGATCGACGAGTCCCACGCGGAGGCCCAACCCCTCGCAGACGCTCTCGACGGCGCGGAGCGTCGACTCGATCGCGACGGCGACGAGGACGTGGACCCGGCCGTCCTCGAAAGTGCCCAGGGGCTGCCACGAGATGCGCGCGTCCTCGAGGCGGAACGGCACGGACTTCTTGATTCGCCAGCGAACGATCTCGTCGGCCTGCTTGTGCACGCTCGGCAGGTCCTTCACGTCCACGAGGAAAACGCGCGCGATCGAGTCGGGCAGCGTCAACGAGACGCGGCCCGCGGATTCCGCGCCCGCCATCGTCAGCGCGCGCTGCACGGCTTGCGCGAGCGCCGAGGGATCGGCGAGCGCGGGCGCAAGGAGCGACGCCTCGAAGATGCCCTCGGCGAGCGGTACCGAGCCGCTCCCCGCCAGATGCAGCGCCCGTCCCCGCTGCGCGAGCCGCGCGACGACGACGGCGTCCTCGCGGATCTCGATGCCGACGAACGGGTAGCGCGGCCGCAGCACGGCGGCGGCGCGAAGCTGCTCGGGAACGAGAGCGGCGAGCCGCTCGGTGATGACGCTTGCGCTCATGTCACCTTTCCACTTTCGTCGTCATTCGACGAAGGTCACCTTGTTGATTTCGCGCAGCGTGGTCTTGCCCGCGAGAACCTTGAGCAGCGCCGACTGCCGCAGGGGCATCATCCCCTCGGCGATCGCGCGCTTCTTGATTTCCGCCGCCGAGCGGCGCGTGAGGATCATCTCGCGAATCTCGTCCGAGAGATCGAGCAGCTCCGAGATCGCCTCTCGGCCGCGATATCCCGTACCGTGGCATTGGATGCAGCCCTGCCCCTCGTAGAACGTGCGGTCGCGGTAATCCGCCGGATCGACGCCGGAATCGATCAACTGCTGCTCGGTGGGCTTGACCGCCACGCGGCAGTTCGCGCAGATCAAGCGGACCAGCCGCTGCGCGAGGATGCAGTTCAGCGCCGAGACGAAGTTGTAGGGCTCGACTTTCATGTTGAGGAAGCGCCCGAGCACGTCGACGACATTGTTGGCGTGGACCGTGGTGAAGACGAGGTGGCCCGTCAGCGCCGACTGGATCGCGATGTTCGCGGTCTCCTCGTCGCGGATTTCTCCGACCATGATCTTGTCCGGATCGTGGCGCAGGATCGAGCGCAGGCCGCGCGCGAAGGTCAGGCCCTTCTTCTCGTTGACCGGGATCTGCGTGACGCCCGAGAGCTGATACTCGACCGGATCCTCGATCGTGATGATCTTGTCTTCGCTGTTGAAGATCTCCGAGAGCGCGGCATAGAGCGTCGTCGTCTTGCCGGATCCCGTGGGACCCGTGACGAGGATCATGCCGTAGGGCTCGGCGATGAACTTGCGCATCTTCTTCATCACGTCGGGTTCGAAACCGCAGACGTCGAGCGAGAGGTCGCGGAACTTTTCGCTCGCGGACTCCTTGTCGAGAATTCGGATGACGCAGTCTTCGCCGTGCACGGTGGGCAGGATCGAGACGCGGAAGTCGACCGTGCGTCCCTTGATGCGCAGCTTGAAGCGCCCGTCCTGCGGCACGCGCTTTTCCGAGATGTCCAGTTCGGACATGACCTTGATGCGCGAGATGATCGCCTGGTGGAAGCGCTTGTCGATCGGCTCCATCGCCTGGTAGAGCACGCCGTCGATGCGGTATTTGACGACCACTTCGCGGTCGCGCGTCTCGATGTGGATGTCGGAAGCGCGGCGCTGGAGCGCGTTGAAGACCGTCGAATCGACGAGCTTGATGATCGGCGACTGGTCGGAGGTGATGCGATCGATCGAGAGGACTTCCTCGCCGTCCTCGTCCTCGCGCACGACCTGGATCTTGAACTCCTCGGTCGCCTCGTCGAGCACGCGCTGCGACGACTCGGAGCGCTTGAGCACTTCTTGGATCGCCGATCGCGTGCCGACGGCGACATCGACCGGCTGCTTCAGGTGCAGCGCGATCTCGTCGATCATCAGCACGTCGGTCGGATCCGCGATCACGACCTGGATGCAGTGCTCGAGCTTGCGAAAGGGCACGAAGTTGAAGCGGAACATCAGATCGACGGGGAGCGACGCGAAGAGCTCGTGGTCGATCTTGAAGGAGCCCAGATCGACGTATTCGAGCCCCAGCCGTTCGGCGCGCAGGCGCGCGTCGATCTCTTCATTGACCGTGTCGGAGAGGCCGCCTTCGGGAATCATGCGGCTCAGATCCGTCGCTTCGCTCATTCGTCCTCCATTCCGCTCAGAAGCCCGACGATGACGAGTAGAGCTTCAAGAGCGGAAGGAACATCGCGAGGACGATCGTCGCGACGACGACCGCCATGAAGATCAGCAGGATCGGCTCGACCAGCGCGACGAGCGTCTGTAGGCGATGCTCGATCTCCTGGTCGGTGAAGTCTGCGACGTGCGCCATCATCTCGGCGAGCGAGCCCGACGACTCGCCCACCTTCACCATCTCGATCAGCATGTCGGGATAGAGCTTGGCCTCGTCGAGCGAGGACCAGAGCGCCGCGCCCTCGCGGATCTTGCGCTCGATGTCGCGAATCGCGTCCTCGTAGAGCGGCGTACCGATAGAGCGGCCGACGACCTCGAGGCAGGTCACGAGCGGAATGCCGCCCGCGACGAGCGTGCTCATCGTGCGCGCGAAGCGAGTCACGACGAAGTCGTTCGCGACGCGTCCGACGAGCGGCAGTTTGTACATGATGCGCTCGAGCATGCGCGCGCCGAGCGGAGTGCGTTTCCAGACCACTCCACCGGCGATGAGTCCGACGATGGCGATCAGGATCAGCAGCCAGTTGCCGCGAATGCCCTCCGAGACGCCGACGACGATCTTCGTGAGCAGCGGCAGGTCGGCACCCAGGTCGGTGAAGAAGCCCTGGAAGTTGGGCAGCACGTAGAGCAGCAGCACATTGACGACGAAGATCGCGACCGTGAAGAGGATCGCCGGATAGATGAGCGCCGAGACGACCTTCTTGCGCACGTTGAGGATCGTCTGCGCGTACGCGACATAGCGCTGGATCACGGTGGCGATCTCGCCGCTGCGTTCGCCCGACGAGAGCGTGCTGGCGTAGAGCTGCGGGAAGATCTCCTGCGCGCCGAACGCCTCCGAGAGCGAATCGCCTCCGCGCACGCGATCGCGCACGTCCTCGAGCGCCGCTTTGAAGTCGGGGTTCTTGCGCCGCTCCAAGAGCAGGTCGAGGCACTGGATGATCGGCAGTCCGGCGCGGATCAGCGCCGCGAACTCCTGGTTGAAGAGCAGGAACTCCTTCGAGGAGATCTTCTTGCGGCGCCGGAAGAGCTCGCCGATCACCGTCAGCAGGGCCGAGCGGCGCTCGATCGAGAGCACGAGAAAATCCTGGCGCTCGAGATCCTGGCGCAGCGTCGCCGCGTCGCGAGCGGAGTACTCGCGAAGGACGATGTCGCCGCCGGGCGTGGCGAGCCGTGCGAGGAATTCGGGCATCGTCAATCACCGAGCGCGGCGACGCCGGCGTCCGCGGCGTCGCGCGAGAAGACCTCGAGCGCGACGAAGAGCGCGCGCTCGGGATGCCGCGAACCGGCGCCCACGAGGTTGAGCCGGCCTTCGAAGACGTTCACGACGCTGTTGGCGAGGAGCAGCTGCGGCGACGACGTCCCCGAGGCGACTTCGTCCGGATGGGGCATGCGCAGCAGATCGAAGGGTTCGAGGCGCACGACGCCGAGGTCGCGATCGACGGCATCGACGCGGAACGAGACGCGGTACCGATCGCCGAGGTCCGCCTGCGCGGTGCCGCCCGCGACGACGCGCAGCACCGCCGAACCGACGCGCGTGTAGTTGGTCCAGCGCGTGATGCGCGAGAGCGTTTCGCTGACATCCTGGAGATCCTCGCGGATCCCGCCGGGGGCGGGCGGCTCGCGGCTGGCGAGCACGAGGCTCACGGAGACCTCCACCGTCGGAGGCGGCACGTCCCAGGCCGCGAGCGCGGTCTTGACGCGGTCGAGCACGGCGGGCTCGTCCTCGACGACGATCACGCCGAGGCCCTTCGGCACGCGGTACGAGCCGCAGGGGCCGAGGAGCTGATCGACGATCAGCGCGGCGTCGGTGACCGCGCGGAAGCGGATGTCGAGAACGCGGCTCTCGAGCGCCGCCGTCGCGCAACGCTCGTGGGCGCGCGCGGCGCCGTCGGCGCGGGCCGCGGGCGACGACGCCGCCACTGCGAGGAGAGCCGCGCATCCGGCCAGGACGAGGCGGAGGGTGCGCTTCACAGGTCGATTCCT
>CAZPJJ010000162.1:0-8605 GCA_964586535.1 uncultured Acidobacteriota bacterium
GGCGCCGGCGAGACGGCGCCTGACCTGGTCGTTGTGGGCGAGGGTGAAGGCGACGCCTCGCGCGGCCCGACGCGACCGCCGCCGACATCGAAAGCGCCGCCGAGCGCGCGCTCTTCGCCGACGTCGCGCGTGCGCTCCCGCAGGGCTATGACACCGTCGTTGGCGAGCGCGGGGCGCGGCTCTCGGGCGGGCAGATCCGCCGGCTCGCCCTCGCGCGCGCGTTTCTCTCCGACGCGCCCTTCGTCCTGCTCGACGAACCCGCCGCGTTCCTCGACCAGGAGCTCGAGCACGCGCTCACCTCGATGCTCGCCGATCTCGCCCGCACGCGCGGCGTCCTCGTCGTCACCCACCGCTTCGCGATCGCCCGCGCGGCGACGCGCGTCGTGATGCTCGAACGAGGCCGCGTCGTCGAAGCCGGCGCCCACGACGCGCTCGTCCAGCGCGGTGGCCGCTACGCCCAACTCGCCCTCGCCGCGAGGACCGGCCTGTGAGCGCGCGCCGCGGCATTGGCTTCGTGATCGAGCCGCTTCTCCGCGAGCGCGCCCAACTCGCCCTCGCGCTGGCGCTCGCCGTGCTCACGCCTGCGACCGCCATCGCGCTCACCGGCACGTCGGCCTACCTGATCGCCGCCGCGTCCCTCCAGCCCTCCATCGCCGAACTCCAGGTGGCGATCGTCGGCGTGCGCCTCTTCGGCGTCTCGCGCGGCGTGTCGCGCTACCTCGAGCGCCTCGTCGGCCACGATCTCACCTTTCGCGTCCTCGCCTCGCTGCGCGTGCGCATCTTTGCCGCCCTCGAGCCGCTCGCCCCCGCGCGCCTCGTCGGCCGCCGCGGCGGCGACCTGCTCGCGCGCCTCGTCGCCGACATCGAAGCGCTCGAAGGCCTCTTCGTCCGCGCCCTCGCTCCCGCCTTCGCCGCCGCGATCGTCGCCGCTGCGACCGCCGCCGCCGTGGGCCTCATCGATGCGCGCCTCGGCCTTGTCGCCCTCGCGGGCGCGGCGACGGGCGGCATCGCGCTCCCGCTTCTCGCACGACTCGCCGAACGCGGCGCGGGCGCCGGCGCCAACGCTGTCCGCGCCGAGTACTCCGCCGCGCTCGTCGACGCCCTCGCCGGCTGGGACGAGATCATCGCCACCGGCCGCGCCGGCGAGCGCCTCGCCGCGCTCGAAGACCTTGGCGATCGTGCCGCGGCCGCCCGCGCCCGACTCGCGCGCCGCGAAGCCGGCGCCGACGCGCTCGCGCTCGCCGTCGAAGGGCTCACCGTCGTCGCGATGCTCGGCGTCGCGGCGTGGCTCGTGCGCGGCGATGCCATCTCGGGCATCGCGATGGCCGTCGCCACGCTCGTCGCGCAGGCGATGTTCGAGTCGCTGCGCCCGCTTCCCGCCGCCGCGCGTGCCCTCGGCCGCCAACTCGACGCCGCGCGCCGCGTCGCCGAGATCGCGGACGAGCGTCCCGCCGTGGGCGACGCGCCCGGGGCGGTGAGCCTGGGCGCGGATTCTTCGATCGAAGCGGCGGGAGTGGGTGATGCGGCGGCCGACTCCGCCGCTCCTGCGCTCCTCTTCGACGACGTCACCTTCGCTTATCCCGGCGCCGACCGCCCCGTGCTGCGCGGCGTAACCCTCGCCATTGCCCCCGGCGCGCGCCTCGCGATCGCCGGCCCCTCCGGCGCCGGCAAGTCGACGCTCGCGCAGCTCGCCGTGCGATTCTTCGATCCCGACCGCGGCGCCGTGCGCGTCGCCGGCAACGACGCACGCGCGGTCACGCAGGCCTCGCTGCGCGCCCACGTCGCGCTCGTCACGCAGCGCGTCGATCTCTTCACCGGCACCTTCGCCGAGAACCTCCGCCTCGCGCGCGCCGACGCGCCCGCCGCCGACATGGAAACCGCCTGCCGCTCCGCCGGCCTCGACGCTCTCCTCGCGCGCCTCCCCCAGGGCCTCGACACCCCCGTCGGCGCCCTCGGCCTCGAGCTCTCCGCCGGCGAGCGCCAGCGCCTCGCTCTCGCGCGCGCTCTCTTGCGCGGCGCCCCCGTGCTGGTCCTCGACGAGCCCACCGCCCACCTCGACGCCCTCTCGCAGGCCGCCGTGCTGGATACCATCGAGCGCGCCACCCTCGGCCGCACCGTCGTGCTCATCACCCACGCGCTCGCACCCGTCGTCGCGCGCGGCTGGGAGATCGCGCTCATCGACGAAGGCACCCTCGTCGCGCGCGGCACCCACGACGAACTGCTCGCGGCGAGCGCCCGCTACCGGCGCGCCTGGCAGATCGAGCAGGGGCTGGCGGCGTGAGCATCGGGTGGGCCGCCCATGACGCGCGCGCCGCGCCGCCCATTCACCGGGACGCAGGCTGCGTCGCGGCAGGCGCACGCGCCACGATCCCTTCGCGCGTCGTAAGATGACGCGAGCTTCACCATGACCGACACCAGCGCCGACACTTCGCTCCAGCTTCCCGCCGCCGCTCTCGACGGTGCGTACGACGTCGCCATCGTCGGCGCCGGGCCCGCTGGATCGGCCGCGGCGATCGTCCTCGCCCGCGCCGGGGCGCGCGTCGCCCTCCTCGAGCGCGCACGCTTCCCGCGCGACAAGACCTGCGGCGACGGCCTCTCCGACGACGCGCAGCAGGCACTCGCGCGGCTCGGCGTCGCGGAGGCCATCGGCGCCCGCGCCCATTGCGTCCCGCGCGCCGAGGTCACCGCGCCCGGCGGAACGTTACTCACGGTCGACGGCCCCTTCTGGACGCTCCGCCGCGCGCAATTCGACATGGAATTGGCGCGCGCCGCCGTCGACGCTGGGGCGAAGTTCGCGCATTCCCAGTTCGTGCACCTCGAGACCGATCTCGATCCCAACGCTCCCGTCGTGCTGCGCCGCGCCGAGGGTGCCCCCGTGCGCGCTCGCTTCGTCATCGTCGCCACGGGCGGCGCCAGCCGGCTCTCCCGGGTGCTTCGTCTCGTCGATGACACCAAGCCCACCACCGTCGCGCTGCGCGGCTATGTCAAGCTGGACGACCCCGGCGACGCCGCCGCCGCGCGCAAGCGAGTGACAGCCAGCGCGCCGCCGCTCGACGACGCGCTCTACGCCACCTTCCATCGCGGCGTCTCACCTGGCTACGCGTGGATCTTCCCGATGGGCGGCGGTCTCTACAACGTCGGCGTTCTCGCCTACGCGCGGCACGCGCGCCGCGGCTCACCGACGCTCACCGAACGCATGGACGCCTTCATCGCCGGCGACGAACGCGCCCGCGCTCTCTTCGCGCGCGGGCGATTCCTCCATCGCCCCCAGGCCGCCGCCATGTCCACCGCCTTCGCCGGCGTGCGTGCCTTCGCACGCGGTCCCGTCCTCGGCGCCGGCGACTCCATCGCCGCCGGCTATCCCATGATGGCCGCCGGCGTCGGCGCCGCGCTCGAATCCGGCATCATCGCCGCCGAAACGCTTCTCACGGCCCCCGGCGGCCTCGCCACTCCCGGCGACCACGACGCCCTCGCCAACGCCTACCGCGACATCCTCCGCACCCGCTTCGCCGGCCTCCATCGCGGCTTCCTCATCGCCGAGCGCTGGCTCTCGCACCCCTGGCTCACCGACCTCCTCGCCCGGCGCATCGCCTCGAAAGCGAGACTGCAGCGTGGGCTGGGACGCGTCGTGAGGTTGGAGCAGAGCGCGGAGGTGTTGTTCACGTGGAGGACGGTGGTGAAGAGCGTGTTTGGGTAAGTGCGGGTAACTCGATTCGCACTGTGAATTTCTTTCGCCGATCGATCGGTTGCTTCGTGCACTTGGCATGATTTCGCGAGGGGGAGCGTCGATCGAGCATTGGCGAGAAAGACGCCCTGGACCTCTTGTCACTACCCTGCGGACCGGTTTACTTTTCCATTTCTTCAACCTGAGCGCGCCCGTTTCTGGGGAGCAAGGCGGCCGAACCACGCGCGGCCCGTCGAGCTGGCGCGCGGGAGCGTAGGGCCGGGGGTGGCTCGGGATGTGTTCGTGTTCGCTCACGATTATTCGCCTCGGATCTCCACCGCAGGCAGCGGGCGATGCGCGCGAGAACCGCATGAGACGCTGTTTTGGGAGTCCATAGGTCCTGCATGAGCAGCGGTTGATCCCTTTCCCCCGGTCTGATTAGCGTGTCTGGGAGGTATGAATGAAAGACATGCCAGACTTCCACTCGAGACGTGGACGCGCCAATGAGTGACGAAGGCACTATCTCGAACCTGTCGGACGAGGAGGCACTCGAGTCCTTTGTGTTCGAGAACCCGGAACTCCAGCGACTCGAGTTCCTTTTGGACGAGTTCAACATCTTCGAAGCGATCGGAGCCGTACGGATGGAGTTGCGGCACTCCGATTTCCTGGCGTTCTTGCTCGATCCGAATCAGAGCCATGGGCTCGGTGTTTGATTCCTGAAACGACTTCTGCTCCGGATCATGCAGAAGATTCCGTCATCCGAAGATCGAATCGCTGCCCTTCAGCTCGACGTTTGGAACCTGACGAGTACTGCCGTCCATCGAGAGCGTGACGCGATTGACATCCTTCTTGTGAACGAGGCGCATCGCTTCGTTGTCTGGATCGAGAACAAGATCGACTCCCTCGAACACTCGAACCAACTTCACCGGTATCGAACCAAGATCACGCAAACATACCCCGGCTGGCACTGCATCGGGGTGTTGCTTACACCGGATGGCGCCGATCCGAGCGACCTTGAGTATGTCTCGATCGACTACGGCGTCGTGTGTGTCGAAATGGAGACGCTACTTGCCCGAAGTAGGTCTAGTCTGGGTAGCGGAGTGGCAACGACGATCGAACACTACGTGCAGCTCTTGAAGAGGCATATCGTGAACGACTCTGAATTCAGTCAACTTACCGCGGCGATCTATCGTAAACATAGGAAAGCCCTAGATCTAATTTTCGAGCATCGGCCTGATCTTCAATCCGAGCTTGCCGAGGCGTTGCAAGCGTGTATCGGCGAGACGAAGGGCGTGTGTCTCGATCACTGCTCCAAGAATTACTTGCGGTTCTTCGTCGACGAATGGCGGCAAGCGCGTGCCTTTCGAAGCGGGACTGGGTGGACCAAGTCGAATCACATCATTCTATTCGAGGTCAAGAATCTTCCCGCATCAGTCGCTTTGCATCTCATCATTGGACCCGGAGATTCGGAAGTTCGGTGGCGGCTCTACGATGCTCGCGGTAAAAGTGGGGGATTGCTTAGTACAGCCGAAGGGAGGCTGACTCCTCAGTGGAAGACGATTTACAAGAGACCGTTCCTTGCGAAGCGAGACCTGGAGGACGGTGATCTGGACACAGCGGTCCGGCGCTTTCGACGCGAGTGGACGCGTTTCGTCGAGAAGGACCTGCCTCGCCTTGCCGAACTCGTTGCGGTCGAACTTCGGGCAGCGGACCGCTTCTTGGAGTCTCGGAGTGCGGAGGGGGCAAACCCAGAGAATCCCGTGTGAATGCGCCTGCGCGAGGGTGTCCTCGTGCGCGATTGAATGCTGCGGAGCGGGGTCAGTCAGCAGGTTTTCTCGTCGTAGCCGGAGGTAAACGGAGTTCCAATGTCACACCGTTCTACGCGTCCAGAAACCCTAACTGACGGTCCCATGTCCATTGCTCCCGAGAACGAGCTCGGCGTGGTTTTTCTCTTTGCTCATCTTGCGAAGCGCTGGCGTCTGCGGATCGAGACGATTCGTGCGGGTTTCCCGGATTGCATTGCCTATCAGAAGACTCAGGGCCGGGAGAAGCGGCTGAGAATCGAGTTCGAGTATCGATCGCGGAACTTCAAGGCGCATCGCCATTCGGCAAGGGCATGTGATTGGATCGTATGTTGGGAGCACAACTGGCCGGACGTTCCACATAGCATCAAGGTTGTGGAGCTGCGGCGAGAGTTCGGGCTCGGCTTCAACGTCTGGATTCAACCGACGGGCGAACCATACAAGTACTACCTCGAGGATTTTAAGAGAGGCGACTGGAGTGTCGCGAGCCAGGCGCACAAAGGCGATCTGGTCCTCATGTATCAGAATAGTCCCGAGAGGCTGATCGAAGATGTGTTCGTTCTCACCGAGGATGCGAGGTACGAGAGGGCGGATTGGAAAGCTGGAAAGGATCACTCCGCCACCATTCGGCGTGTTGCGACGCTTGACTCTCCCATTTTTTGGGAGGATCTCAAGAACCACAGAATCATCGGACAAGCGAACTTCGTCCGTGGATGCATGCGATACCGGCCGAATGCCACTGAGTATTGGCCCTATCTCTTCGACCTCATGGTTCGGCGTAACAAGGGACTAAAGAGGACGCTCGCGCGCTTCGACCCGGCGAAGTTGGCGCAGTAGAGACGAAGAACTGACTGGAGCGCAGGAGTCGGGCCTGCGCGCTGAGGTTTCGAGAAAGGGGGGGGACGATGGATAGACCGAGTGAATCGGCGCGCGGACTACTGCGCTTTGGACCGCTCGCGGATTGGGTGCTCGTGAGTTGCCTCCTCCTTGCGAGTCCTTCTTGCTCTCCACCCGCACCCCCACCATCCTCTCCGTCTCCCTCTCCTGCGCCCTCTCCCAGCATTCCGCCCCTCACTCTCACTACCACTTGGCTTCCCGCCTCCCACCAAGGGGATGTCGTCTTCCTCCGCCTGCCAATGGCAATCGAAGATCGGATCGTCGATCGCGCCCCGAACACGAATCGCAGGACGGCGAGCACGCCAGCCCGGAGCGCGTGTTGGCGCATCGATGACGCGTTGCTGGGCGATGTGTGGCGGCAGTCAGCGGTGAGAGAGTGGCGCGTCATCCAGTTGGATGGAACGTCGCGCGTCGTGACTACCGAGGCGGCAGTTCTCTGCGAGAACGATCACGGTGCGTCGCCGGTGTACTTGGTGTCGAGCGATGCGACGTGGGCGGAGAACGGGCGCCTCGCGGTGCCGGAGGGCGAGGGATTCTCGATCGCGATCGCGGATGTGGACCGAGCGCCGGTACCGAGGGTGCCAGGGCCGTTCGAGATGGACGAGGTGTTTCGGGCGTCCCTGCTCGAGGCGCTCCGCAGTGTGACGATCGATGTGGGGGCGTTCGAGGCGCGCGGTGAGATGGTCATGGCGGGGCGGAACGGCGCCGACCACGAGGCGGTGTTGGTGGCGTTCTCGTCAGGGGGAGAGTGGGAAACGGCGATCCGCGTGTTCGCGATCGCGGAGCGCGGGGATGACGGCCGCGCTCTGCTGGCGCATGTCGAAGGGCCGACGTGCCATTCGTGTCCGGTCTCGCTGAACAGTGACGACTTCGCGCCGTCGTTGATCGCTGCGGCGGATCTGGATGGAGACGGCGAGGACGAGCTGATCGTGCGAGCGCTCTACTACGAGGGGGAGGGGACGCGCGTCTACCGCTGGCACCGAGGACGATACTGGCTTGCTGAGAAGCGGAGCTATCTGGGCGAGTGAGCACGGCAGCGGTGGTTGGGGGAGAGCGGACGGGCACGATCGGGGGCTCCCGACGCTGTCGCGACTCGCGTTAGCGGCGAGTTGGTCGGGGCGCGAGGTTCTATTGACCCGTGCGCCGCATTATCACGATCTCGACGGGCTCGCGCCCGACGATGCGCCGCTCGCACTCGATGAACCGGAGCCCTCGGTAGAGCTTCAGCGCGGGGTGGTTAGCGGCTCCGGTGGAGACGGTGATGGGCTGCTCCCCGTGGCGCGCGATGATGTGCTCGACGAGGGCGCGCGCGACGCCGCGACGCTGATGCGCGGGATCGACGACGAGCGAGGCGATGTGGATCGACGCGGGATCGTCGCCAGGCTCGATGCCGGCGGCGCCGGCGAGTTGGGTGTCGCGATAGGCGCCGAGGAAGCGCTCGGGGCCGTCGACGAGGTCGGCAAGGGTGCGCGCGAGGGGCGGGAAGTCGCGCACGCCGAGGAGGCGCGCTTCTTGGGTGTAGGCAGCGCGCCAGATGCTGTGCAAGCGATGGGCGGCGACGGGATCGCGCAGATCGAGATCGCGGATGGTGATGGGGGGATCGTCGGCGCGCTTCATGGGTCGAATGAGCTCCATCGCGTGTGAGCGTTCGCGTTATAGCACGGCGCGCTGTCGATTCTCACGGGTGGGACAACCGCGCGAAGATTTTGGGTTGTCTCGTCACGACTTCGCGATAGATTAATGTTGTTCATTCGGAGCCCACGCATGGAAGCGTCCCCTTCGCTCCACACCTCGGCTGCATTTCTGGTGACGGCGCCGATCACGATGCCCTGTCCGTCGATTCACGACTATTCATGCCCGTCGCCGTTAGCGAGCGACTTGACGACCACGGCGCGTGCGGTGGCGCGGTCGCTGGCGGCGATCGAGGTGCCGCTGGCGAAGGCGTGCGCGTACTTCTGCGATGGGCGCGCCTGGGAGGACTGCGGCTACGCGCGCCAGAGCGATGTGTCACGCGAGGTGCTGGGTCGCTCGCCGCGCTGGTTGCGGCAGCAGGCGGCGCTGGGGCGCGCGCTGCAGGCAATGCCGGCGCTCGAGGCGGCGATGCTGGGCCGTGACGGGGGCGCGCCGCTGGGCGTGGTGGCGGCGAGCGCGATCGCGGGCGTCGCGGATGCGGACACGATCGCGGCATGGATCGCGCGTGCGCGGGTGGTGTCGGTGCGGCAGTTGTTGGCGGATGTTCGGC
>CAZPJJ010000163.1:0-8590 GCA_964586535.1 uncultured Acidobacteriota bacterium
CATCGGCTACCGAACGTCCGGCGTCAAGACCGTCGCCGTCTCGCTGGACGGCAAGGCGTACTTCGGCGTGGAGACCGAGACGGTGCTTTCGGGGGACTATCCGCTCGCGCGCTTCCTCTACGTGTACATCAATCGCGCGCCGAACCGCCCCCTCGATCCGCTGACGCGCGAGTTCCTGCGCTACGTGCTCTCGAAGGAAGGCCAGGAGATCGTCGTCAAGGACGGCTATCTGCCGGTCTCGGCGAAAATCGCCGGCGAGGAACTCGCGAAACTGAAGTGAGGGCTCGATGCGCGCCGCGAGCGGGGTTCCCCGCTCCCGGCGCCCGACACCGCGCGAAGCGCCGCCGCGCGCGACGACGCACGAATCAGGGCAGCGCGTGCAGGGCGCCGCCGAGGATGACGCGGGATGGCCATGGCTCCTCAAACGGACCAGCAAGTCGCGGCGCGCCCCAAACACGGCGATTTGGCAGCGACGGCCATTTCCCGGCAGCGGCTCTTCGCCGACAAGGCCGCGCGATGGCTCGTCGCCGGCGGCGGCGTGGCGATCATCGCGGCGATCCTCGGCATTCTCGTCTTCATCCTGGCCGAAGTCTGGCCCTTGACACGGGGGGCCCGCATCGACGCGGAAGCGATCGTCCCGGCGGGGACGCCGTCCGGAGCCCTGCTGATCGACGAGTACCTCTCTCGAGCGGTGACCCTCTCGCAAGACGGCGAGATTCACGTGCTCGACCTCGGGACGGGCGAGACGATCTCCAGGCACCGGCTCGCCCCACCTCCTGCTGACGACGCTGAATCGGCTACCGCGAACACCGCGATCGAGATTCCGGCACTTCCAATCCTCGATGGTACCGGCGTCGTCCCGGGGCAGCCATCGCTCTTCGTGACCAGCGCGGATGGCCGGCTGGGGGTCCAACCGATCGCATTCCGCGCGGTCTTCGACGAGTCCGGAGGACGACGCATCGAGGTCGACCTCGAGCCTCCCGTGTGGAGCGTCCTCGATCCCGCGGGCGTTCCCGTGCGGCGTGTGGCGGTCGCGACACAGGGGAGCGAAGCGATCAGTGCCGTCGCGGAGCGCGCCGACGGCGTGCTGGCCCTCGTCAGGCGCACGATCGACGAGAACGACTTCACAGGCGAGTCGACGGTCGCCGAGGAGCGCTACTCGCTCGACGCCGAAGGGCGTTCGATTTCGTCTCTCGCGCTCTCATCGACGGGATCGATGGTCTTCGCGGGCACGGTCCAAGGCGATGTTCTCTTCTGGTCGGGGGCTGCGGAAGCGCCGCGCGTCGTGAACGCGGGATCGTCCGCGGTGACGGCGCTCGCGCCACTCTTCGGCGACCGGGCGATCGTCGTCGGCCAGGAGAGCGGAGCGATCTCCGTCTGGTTCCCGCTCCGCGAAGACGACACGGGCCCGCTCTCCCTCGTCCGCGTGCGCGACTTTCCGCCCCATGACGCCGCGATCGCGCGGATCCTCGCTTCGCAGCGCGACAAAGGCTTCTTCGTGCTCGACCGCGAGGGCGGGGCCGGGCTCTACTACTCGACCTCCGAACGCACTCTCTGGCGCGGCCGATCGCCGATCGCGGAGCCCGTCGCCGCGACGATCGCCCCTCGCGCCGACGCGATCGTGTTCGCGGGCCCGGACGGCGCGTTAGCGGCACTCCGCGTTGACAATCCGCATCCGGAGATCAGTCCCCGTGCGCTCTTCGGCAAGGTTTGGTACGAGGGCTACCAAGCTCCCGACTACATCTGGCAGTCGAGTTCGGGAACGGACGACTTCGAGCCGAAGCTGAGCCTCACGCCTCTCTTGCTCGGAACGCTGAAGGGGACGCTCTACTCGCTGGTCCTCGCGATTCCGCTGGGCGTATTCGGCGCCATGTATGCGTCGCAGTTCATGCACCCCAACCTGCGGAATTACGTCAAGCCGACGGTCGAGATCATGGCCGCGCTTCCGAGCGTCGTGCTGGGCTTTCTCGCCGGTCTCTGGCTCGCGCCACGCATCGAGCGTTTCTTCCCCGCGCTGCTCTTGATGATCGTCGTACTGCCGTCGTTGGTGCTGATCACGGGACTCGTGTGGCGTGTTCTGCCCGCGGCGCTGCGCAATCGCCTTCCCGACGGCGTCGAGGTTCTACCCTACGGCATCACGCTGGCACTCGGCATCTGGCTCTGCCTCGCGCTCTCGCCAGTCGTCGAAGCTCACTTTTTCGGCGGGGCCTTCCCGCTCTGGATCAACGAACTGACAGGCATCCCCTACGATCAGCGCAACGCCATCGTCGTCGGACTCACGATGGGGTTCGCGGTGATTCCGATCATCTTCTCGGTCGCCGAGGACGCGTTCTCGAACGTGCCTCGTACGCTGATCTCGGGATCTCTCGCGCTCGGCGCGACGCGCTGGCAGACCGTCACGCAAATCGTCCTGCCGACCGCGAGCCCCGGAATCTTCTCGGCGATCATGATCGGCTTCGGGCGCGCGGTCGGCGAGACGATGATCGTGCTCATGGCGACGGGCAACACTCCGGTGATGAGCTGGTTCCCTTTCAACGGGTTCCGTACGCTCTCCGCGAACATCGCGGTCGAGATCCCCGAGGCTCCGCACGGCGGAACGCTCTACCGGACCCTCTTCCTGGCCGGCTTGCTGCTCTTCGCGCTGACTTTCGTCATCAACACCGTCGCCGAACTCGTGCGCCAGAGACTGCGCAACAAGTTCGCCAATCTCTGAGCGGAGTCGTCATGGAAGCGCAACTTGCCAACGCTGCCTTCCGGACCCTTCGTGGCTGATCCGCGAAGAAGCGAGGGTATCGTGGCGCGCTCGAAAAAGGGAAAGCGAATCGGTGAGGCGCTGACGTGGCTCTGCGGCGGGGCGCTGGCGCTCAACCTGCTGCTCGTCGTTGGATTGCTCGCCGTACTGCTCTTCAACGGCGGTTCGTACTTCTGGCCGCGCGCCCTCGTCGAATTGAGCATCCAGGACGGCTCGCGCATCCTCGGCGAGGTCGTCGAGCGCGAACCCATCCCCGGCCCCGACGGATCGCTCGCCACGTCCACGGCCGAACGCATGCGGTTGAAGATCGGCAATCGAGATGTGACCGGTCTCGACTTCGTGTGGATCGAGGACAGTGCCGTCGTCGAGAAGACGGTCCCCGCCGGCGCGCTCCTGCTCGAGCGCTTCGAATGGGGCAATTTCTACGGCTACCCGGTGCGCGTCCTCCGCCAGGGAGACGTCATCGCCGACGATCCCGCCGAGGTCCCTCGCGTGCTCGACCGGCTGCTCGAAGAGAAGGCAGACGAGCGCGAGCGTCTCGAGGAACTGGAGAAAGGCCCGATCGGGGACGTGAATCACGCCATCGAGCAGCTCAGGCTCGATCGCCGCAAGATCGAGATGCGCACGGATCTCTCCGCCGAAGACAGGGCCCGGCGCCTCGAGGAAGTGGACCGCTTCGTCGGCTCCCGCACGGCCGAGTACGAGGATCTCGCGTCCCAGCTCTTCGCGATGCGGGAGACCTACCTCGCCGAGTCGATCGAGATGCGCACGGCCGACGGCACGGTGCGCGAGATGCCCGTCGGACAGATCGTTCGCGCGGTGGCGCCGAACGAGCTCTCCTTACTCGGCAAGGCGAGGCTCTATGCGGCTCGAGCATGGGAGTTCGTCAGCGCTCAACCGCGGGAATCGAACACCGAGGGCGGCATCTTTCCGGCCATCTTCGGCACGGTGATGATGGTGTTCATGATGAGCATCTTCGTCACTCCGCTCGGCGTGCTTGCGGCGATTTATCTGCGCGAGTACGCCAAGCAAGGGCCCATGATCCGCGCCGTGCGCATCGCAGTGAACAACCTCGCGGGCGTGCCGTCGATCGTTTTCGGAGTCTTCGGGCTGGGCTTTTTCGTCTACATGATCGGCGGGACCATCGACCAGCTCTTCTATTCGGAGATGCTGCCTTCGCCGACCTTCGGGACGGGCGGCATTCTCTGGGCGTCGCTCACTCTCGCCCTCTTGACCGTGCCCGTCGTGATCGTAGCCACCGAAGAAGGCCTGGCGGCGGTGCCGCGCATCGTCCGCGAGGGATCGCTCGCGCTGGGCGCGACCAAGTTCGAAACGACGGTCAAGGTCGTCATTCCGGCGGCCGCGCCGGGGATTCTCACCGGCATGATTCTCGCGATGGCGCGCGCCGCCGGTGAGGTGGCGCCGCTCATGATCGTGGGGATGGTCAAACTCGCGCCCTCGTTGCCCATCGATGGGCGCGCGCCATTCGTCCACTTCGAACGGAAGTTCATGCACCTGGGATTTCACATCTACGACGTCGGCTTTCAGAGTCCCAACGTCGAGGCCACGAAACCGCTCGTCTTCGCCACGGCTCTGCTGCTCATCGGGGTCGTCATGGCGATGAACATCGTGGCCATCGCCATCCGCAATCACCTGCGCCGGAAATACGCGACGAGCGCGGTCTAGGCCACACGCCGAACGTCGGGTTTGCGCCGGCGGGGGCCTGTGGTTGCCGGAAAAGCCCTGGAGTAAACTCATGAATTCGCTGGTACCAGCCCCGGAGGATGCGATGGATCAACCCCTCGACGACGGGTCGCGTGGCGCGGCCGAAACCGCCGTCGCCCGGGACCCCGCGCTCGATCCGGGCATCGAGAGCCCCGTCCTCGAGGTGCGCGAACTCTCGCTCTACTACGGCGAGAAACGGGCGCTCCAGTCGATCACGCTCGACATTCCCCAGAACCGCATCACGGCCTTCATCGGTCCGTCGGGATGCGGCAAGTCGACGCTCCTGCGCTGCTTCAACCGGCTCAACGACCTCATCGACAATGTGCGCATCACCGGCGACATTCGCTTCGAGGGCAAGAGCATCTTCGGCCTCGACACCGAGATCAACGCGCTGCGCAAGCGCGTCGGGATGGTCTTCCAGAAGTCGAATCCCTTCCCGAAGTCGATCTACGAGAACATCGCCTACGGTCCCCGGGTTCACGGCATCTCGAGCCGCCGGCGCCTCGACGAACTCGTCGAGCGCAGCCTGCGCGGCGCGGCGCTCTGGGACGAGGTCAAGGACCGGCTGCACGACAGCGCGCTCGGCCTCTCGGGCGGTCAGCAGCAGCGGCTCTGCATCGCGCGCGCGATCGCCGTCGAACCCGAGGTGATCCTGCTCGACGAGCCCTGTTCCGCCCTCGATCCGATCGCCACGGCGCGCATCGAAGAACTGATGCAGGAACTGAAGAACCAGTACACGCTCGTGATCGTGACGCACAGCATGCAGCAGGCCTCCCGCGTCTCGGATTTCACGGCTTTTCTCTATCTGGGCGAGTTGATCGAATACGGGGCCACCGAGCGCGTATTCATCAACCCGATGAAGCGCGAAACAGAGGACTACATCACGGGACGTTTCGGTTGAACCGGCACGTCCCGCCGCGGCGGAGAGATCGAGGCAGCCGATGACCCGACTCGAGAAGCACTACGCGGAGCAGCTCGACGCCCTCTCTTCCAAGTTGTTGAGAATGGGAGGGCTCGTGGAGCACAACATCGCGCGCGCTCTCGAGGCGCTCGTCGAACGCGACTGCGAACTGGCGCACGCGGTGATCGAGTCCGACGATGCGATCAACAGGCTCGAACTCGAGATCGACCAGCTCGGCCTGGAGATCCTCGCGCGCTACCAACCCGCCGCCCGCGATCTGCGGCTGATCGTCGCGGCCATGCAGATCAACACCGATCTCGAGCGCATGGGCGACCTCGCCGTGAACATGTGCAAGCGGGTCGAGGAACTCTGCCAGGAGCCGCCGCTGAAGCCGCTCATCGACATCCCCGCGATGGCCCGGCGCGCGCAAGAGATGCTGCGCGGTGCGCTCGACGCCTTCGTCGCGCGCGACGCCGTCGCCGCGCGCGCGGTGATCGACAAGGACGAAGATCTCGACCAGCGCATGGAAGCCAGCTTTCGGGAGCTGGTTTCCTACATGATCGAGGACTCGCGCAACATTACGCGCGCGATTCGCCTCGCGTTCATCGCGAAGCTCCTCGAACGCATCGGCGATCAGGCCACCAACATCTGCGAACTGGTGGTTTTCATGGCGGAGGGGACGGTGATCAAGCATCCGCAGATCACGGGCCCCGCCGGCCGCAAGCCTCCGGGGACCGCCAACCTGCCCTTCGATCCCAAAGCGACCTGACGCCACTCGCGCCCGGGTCCACGAGTAGCCGATGAGGATGCGCCATCGCCTCTTGGCGACGTTTCTCGTACAGGTCGCGGTCGCCGCGGTCACCGTCGGAGGCGGCTCGTACTTCCTCATCCGTTCCGCCGTCACCGAGCGCCACGTCGAGAGGCTCTCGCGCGAGCTAGAGCTGCTCGCCGTGCTGCTCCCGGATCAGCCAGAAGCCGCGGCTCTCGACGGCGTCATCAAAGAGTGGGGTTCGCTCCTCGCGGCGCGTATCACGGTCATCGATCCGCAGGGCGTCGTGCTCGCGGATTCCCGCGTACCCGCGGATCACGTTCGCAAGCTCGACAACCACGCGACCCGGCCGGAAGTCCTCGCGGCGAAACGAGACGGACTAGGGCAGTCGATGCGTTTCTCGGCTTCGACCGGGCGCGAGTATCTCTACGTGGCGCGTCGCATCGATGGGCGCTCCGCCTTTGGCACGCTGCGCGCGGCCGTTCGCTCCGAGGACCTCGCAGCCGAGGAGCGCGCGCTCTTCGGTCCCACGGCGCTTCTGATCGTCACGGCGATCCTCATCCTCACGGTTCCCGCGTACTTCTCGGTGCGCCGCTGGTCGGCGCCACTCGAGTCCATCCTCGAGGCCGGGCGCAAACTGGCCGCGGGCCAACTCGAGAGCAGCATCCACGCGTCGGGCGACGACGAGTTCGGCGAGCTGGGCGCGGCGCTCGAGAAGACCCGCCTCTCGCTCCTGGGCAAGATCCGCCAGGCGGAGCGTCAGTATCACTTCCTCGATCTCGTCGTGCGCGGCATGAAGGAGGGTCTGCTCCTCGTCGGTGCCGATCGCCGCGTCAGATTGGTCAATGACGCCTTCCTGCAGGTCTTCCAACCGCAAGTGCCTCCCGTCGGCCGCCCCTTGGCCGACATCGTGCGTAGTCCGCAGATCATCCATGTCATCGAGGCGGTCCTGGAGACCGGGCGCGATCAGCGGGAGCGTCTCAAGCAGCTCGTCGAGCGCGGCCGGGCGTTCGAGGTGATCGCTTACGCTGTTCGGACCGAAGACGAGGACGCGCGCGTCGGAGCCGTGGCGCTTTTCCTCGACGTGACGCGCATCGAGAAACTCGAGCAGACGCGACGAGACTTCGTCGCGAACGTCTCTCACGAACTCCGCACACCGCTCACGTCGATCAAGGCCTCCGCGATCACGCTCGTCGATGGGGCCGCGGACGATCCCGATCTTCGCGACCGCTTTCTCGGGACGATCGTCCGACAAGCCGACCGCATGACCGATCTCGTCTCCGACCTCTCGGACTTGTCGCGCATCGAGACGGGCTCGATCCAGCTCGATCTCCGCGACGTGGACGTGTCTGCGCTCGTTCCCGACATCATTCATCAGGTGGCGCCGCGCTACGGCGAGATGAAACTGCACGTGTCGGTCGACCTGCCGCTGCCATTCAGCGTCCATGCCGACCGTGGACGCCTCGAGCAGATTCTCGTCAACCTGCTCGACAACGCGATGAAGTTCAACAAGCCCGGCGGCGTCGTAACCGTCCGCGGCCGCATGTCCTCCGCGGGGCGGCCGATCATCGAGGTCGAGGACACCGGCCTCGGCATCGCGATCGAGGATCAGGAACGCGTCTTCCAGCGCTTCTACCGCGTCGAGCACTCGCGGTCTCGCGAGTACGGCGGCACCGGTCTCGGCCTCTCGATCTGCAAGCACTTGATGAACCTGCACGGGGGCTCGATCCGTGTCGAGTCGGAGCTCGGGCGCGGCAGTAAGTTCGTTCTCGAATTCTGATGTTCCGACGCGCGGGCTCCCGCGATCAAGCGGAGGCGGAAGACCGTGACGTGATCGTCTCCAGCCCGTGGCCGTGCGGTCCGGTCTCGCGGCGCCGCAGCAGGTACGCGAAGAGCAACCCGACGAAGCCCAGCACCGAGAAGATCCACATCCCCGGGATGTACCCAGCGGCGTTCGTGGCGCTGGCGGCGTTGACGTCGTTGACCCTGCCGATGCCCCAGTTCATGCCCGCGACGCCGATCTGCTGGACGAGCGTCATCAGCGAGTACGCGGTTCCGAGACGTTTTTCCTCGACGATGTACGCGACCGACGGCCACATGACCGCCGGGATCAGCGAGAAGGCCACGCCCATCATCGCGAGCGGGACCCAGAGCGGGACGACTTGGTACCCCATGAGCAAGTAAACCGGAACGAGAAGGACCGAGGCGAAAGTCATCAGCAGGGCGCGCTTGCCGATGCGGTCGGCGAGGAGCCCGAAGAGCGGGGTGGCGATCATCGCCGAGATCGGCAGCACGCTGTTCATCGCGCCGGCGAGCTCGCGCGACGTCCCGTAGGCCTCGATGAAGAATTTGATCGCGAACGAGCGGAACGGGAAGATCGCCGAGTAGAAGGTCACGCAGAGCGCGACGACGAACCAGAACGACATACCGAATCGAAAGAGAT
>CAZPJJ010000164.1:0-8581 GCA_964586535.1 uncultured Acidobacteriota bacterium
CGGAGTTTCCGAGATCCTCTCAGTCTCTCGACGCGCATCGTCGGGGCGAGGCGAAGCGAGGTCTCTGTGAGCGACGAGAACGATCCCACGTCGGCGGGCCCTTCACGCGGCCCTGGCAACCCCGGCGACACACGGCCCCAGGCTCACGTCCGCGGGGACGCGGGCGCGGATCCCGACGCCACGCGCGCGCGCGCGGGCGGTGGCGCGGACGGCGGTGACGGAGCTCCGCATCCCTTCCCAGCGTGGATAGGCGAGTACCGCATCCTCGGCATTCTCGGGCGCGGCGGCATGGGCGTGGTCTACGAGGCCGAGCAGCAATCGCCGCGGCGGATCGTCGCGCTCAAGGTGATTCGCGGCGACGCCGCCGTCGACGAGTCGCACGTCGCGATGTTCCGGCGCGAGGTCGACGTGCTCGCGCGCCTCGAACATCCGATGATCGCGCGCATCTACGAGTCCGGGCGCACCGAGGCCGGGCAGCACTTCTTTGCGATGGAACTCGTGCGTGGCGTCACGCTCTCGGAGTCGTTGCGCCAAGACGGCGCCCCGCTCGACGGAGCGCGCCTCCGCAAGCGGCTGACCCTCTTCGCCGAGGTCGCCGAGGCAGTCCACTTCGCGCATCAGCGGGGCGTGATCCATCGCGACCTGAAGCCCTCGAACCTGATCGTCACGGAGAGCGCCGAGACCGTCGTGCCATCATCGAGCAGCGCGTCGGACGCGAGCGCCGCGCGGGTGAAGATCCTCGACTTCGGGCTCGCGCGCATCACCGACGGCGACGTCGCGGCGACGCGCGTCACCGAGGTCGGCACGATCCGCGGGACGCTCGCCTACATGAGCCCCGAGCAGGCGCGCGGCCTTTCCGAAGAGATCGACACGCGCTCCGACGTCTACGCGCTCGGCGTAATCCTCTACGAGATGCTCACCGGACGGCATCCGCACGAATTCGGCTCGATGTCGGTGATCGACGCGCTGCGCGTCATCGAAACGCGACCGCCGCGCCCGCTGCAGGAAGCGTGGCAAGGACCGGCGCGCCTCGACGACGACCTCGTGACGATCGTCGGCAAGGCGCTCGAGAAGGACGCGAAGGATCGCTACGGGAGCGCCGCGGCGCTCGCAGACGACGTGCGGCGCTTTCTCGCGTCGCAGCCGATCCTCGCACGGCCGCCGAGCACGATCTATCAATTCCGCAAGCTGGTGCGGCGCAATCCGCTCGCATCCGCGTTCGCGGCGTCGATCCTGATCATGCTGGTCGTGCTCGCGGGCACGATGACGTACCAGGCTGGCCGCATCGCCGACGAGCGCGATCGCGCGCAGGGCGAGGCCGACAAGGCCGCGACGATCAACAAATTTTTGCTCGAGACGCTGCAAGGAGCGAACGCCAACGCCGGCGGATCACGCGAGATGACGATCCTCGAGGCACTCGATCGCGGGAGCACGAAGATCGAGGCGGACTTCCTGGACCAGCCGCTCGTCGAGGCCGCCGTACGGGAATCGCTCGGCGCGACGTACAGCACGCTTGGTGAGTGGGAGAAAGCCGAGGCGCACTTGCGTCGCGCGCTCGATCTGCGTCTCCGACATCTCGGCGCGAACCACGAGGACACCGCGACCGCGTGGGGACACGTGAGCCGACTGCTCCACCAAACGGGTCGCTACGATGAAGCCATCGAAGCCGCGCAGAGCGGCATCGCGGCCCAGCGCGCCGCGAACCCGGCGAGCTACCGGATGGGCGAACGGCTCGACGATCTCGGGTTTGCCTATCTCCTCTCGGGGAAGCTGGAAGAAGCGGAGAAGGTCGCTCGCGAGGCGATCGAAGTCGGTCGAGCGCGCCCGAAGGGCGAAAGCTGGGTGTTGGGCGAAAGCCTCAACCTCATGGCCGACATCGCGGCGACGACCGACAGACTCGACGAGGCCGAGGCTCTCTCGCGGGAGGCGGTTGCCGTCTATCGCAGCGTCTTCGGTGACAGGAACCCGGAGATCGATCGCATCAACAACAGTCTTGCGATGATCCTCATGCGAAAAGGGGACTTCGACGAAGCAGAGACGCTGCTTCTCGCGTCGATCGAGAATTCCCGACGCGAGTTGGGCGCGAACCACCCCGGCGTGGCGGCGCTGCTCGAGAACCTCGGCAACGTGTACTTCCGCTCGAGCCGCCTCGACGACACGGCTCGATTGCTTGGCGAAGCCGCGACGATTCGCCGCGAGGCCTTCGGGGCCGATCATCCGCTGGTGGGCCGCACCTACGTCAACATGGGAACCGTGCTCTTTCGCGCGGGCCGTCTCGAGGAGTCCGAGCGCGCCTATCGCGAAGGCGTGACTCTCATGAAGAGCGGGATGGGGGCCGATCATCCCGACATCGGGCAGGTGCTGGCGTATCTCGGCAGCGTGCTCCGACAGCGCGGCGACGGCCGTGGTGCCGAAGAAGCGCTACGCGAGTCGCTGCGCATCCGGAGCGCCGGGCTGGGCGACGATCATCAGTTGACGGCGATGGCGCGCATCGACCTGGGGCTCGTCCTCGCGGAGCGCGGCGCTAGCGGCTCGGAGGCGAAGCGTCTCTTGCGCGAGGGGCTCGAAGTTCTCGCGCCGGTGGTCGGCGAAGAGGACGCTCGGGTGAAGGCGGCGCGCGCGGCCATGGGCGAAGCGCGCGAGTGACGGGCGCCCTGCCGCCGCGCCCGTTCCGCCTCTCGCGGTAGCGGATTCCCAGATGAGCGAACGCGACTCGCCGCAGAATCTCCTCCGCGTCGTCTCGCTGCCCGGCGCGATCGCGCTCGGGCTCGGGTCGATCCTCGGCACGGGCATCTTCGTGAGCGTGGGCGTCGCCGCGGGCAAGGCAGGCGACGCCGTCCTGCTCGCGATCGCCCTCGCGGCGCTCCTCGCGCTCTGCAACGGCCTCTCGAGCGCGTGGCTCGCGGCGCGTCATCCCGTCAGCGGCGGCTCGTACGAGTACGGCTATCGCGAGCTGAACCCCACGCTGGGCTTCACCGCGGGCGTGACATTCTTGATCGCGAAGTCGGCGTCGGCGGCGACGGCCGCGCTCGGCTTCGCGACCTACGCGCTGGCTCCCCTCTGCATCGCGCACGCCGCCGCGCGCGTGGCTGTGGCGCTAGGACTCGTCATGGCGGTGACGGCCCTCACCGCTTCGGGCATGCGCCGCTCGAATCGCGTCAATGCGTCGATCGTCGCGGTGACGATCGCCGGCCTCGGCGCCTTCGTGATCGCCGCGGCGGGCCGCTTCTCGCTCGCGGAGACGCTCGCGGCCGGTCTCGCAATGCCGCCCGGGGAAACCGGCGCGTGGGCTGGCGTTCTGGAGGCGACGGCGCTGATGTTCGTGGCGTACACGGGCTACGGGCGCATCGCGACGCTCGGCGAAGAGGTGCAGCGCCCCGAGCGCACGGTCCCGCGCGCGATCACGATCACGCTGGCGCTCTCGCTCGCGCTCTATCTCGGCGTGACGGGCGCCGCGGTCTCGGTGATCGGAGCGTCCGGCCTCGCCGTCGCGCTCGAGAGCGGCGTCGCGCCTCTGCAGGTCGCGGCGCGCGCCCTGAACACGCCCGCGGTGACGGTCGCCATCGACCTCGCCGCGATCGCCGCGATGGGCGGCGTCGCGCTCAATCTCATGCTCGGGCTTTCACGAATGGTCCTCGCGATGGCGCGGCGGGGCGATCTGCCGCGCGGACTCGCGCTCGTCGACGTGCGCCGAGGCACGCCGACGCGCGCGACGCTCGCCGTTGCCGTGCTCGTAGGCGCACTCGCGAGCACCGGCAGTGTCTCCACCTCGTGGTCGATCTCCGCGTTCACCGTCCTGGTCTACTACGCCGTCGCCAATCTCGCCGCGCTGCGCATGGAGCGCGGCGGCAGGCGCTGGCATCGCCTCGCGACGTCCGGTCTGGGCTTGATCGCCTGCGTCGCGCTGGCGTTCTGGGTCGAGCGGGCGGTCTGGATCGGCGGCTCGCTCGCCATCGCCGCCGCCCTCGTGCTTCGCCGCGTCAGTCGCCCGTCGGCACCGCGCGCATAGCATCGGGGACCCGGCGACGCCGCTCGGCGTCCGCGTTCGGGAGCCGCCGGGAATCCGCGCTAGAATCTCGGCTTCCCGCGGAGCCCCCCGATGCAAGACGACACCGACCGTCCCGACGAGGACGTTCCTTTCCCCATGGCAGAAGACGACGCAGCGCGCCGCGAACTGCTGCAGTTGGCGGCGGTGGCGGCGCACCAGCTCAAGTCGCCGCTCAACACGATTCACACCGTGCTCGCCACGGTCGTCGGCGGCTTTCTCGGGCCGATGGATCCGCGCCAGCGGCAACTGCTCGAGAAAGCTGCGCAGAGCTGTAACAGCAGCATCAAACTCATCACCGACCTGCTACGTCTGCGCAGCCTCGACGAACTGAACGAAGAGAGCCTCGTCCCGGTGAACTTGGCGACGGTGTTCGAGAGCGCGCTCGACCGCGTACGCGACGCGGCGCAGTCGAAGGGCGTCGCGCTCAACCACAACATCGACGTGAAGACCCTGCGCTTCGCGTGGATGCGCGGCGACGCAGGCGTGCTCACCGAGGTCTTTCACATCCTGCTCGACAACGCCGTGAAGTACACGCCGACCGGCGTGCGCGTCGACGCGAGGCTATTCCTCGAGCCCTCGGCGACTCGTACGAACGACGCGGGCGAGTCGCTCCAAGACATCGTCTTCGAGGTCGTCGATACCGGCATCGGCATTCCGGCCCACGCCTACAAGAAGATCTTCGGCGAGTTCTACCGCGCCGAGAACGCGACACATCTCGGGATCTCGGGAACCGGCCTCGGGCTCTCGTTCGCGGCGCGGGCATCGAAGATCATGCGCGGCGCGATCGATCTCCAGCCCGGTCCGCACGGCGGCGTCCGCGCGCGGGCAACCCTGCCTCAGTGTCCCGAGTGCGTGCGACAGGCCGCCGAGCACGAGAGCGGCGGCTCGTTCCCCTGGCAGGTGCCGGATCTCGATCGTCGCGAAGAAGTCACGCAGCGCGTCGTGATCGTCGGCGGCGTGGCGGCGGGAGCGAAGGCCGCGGCGAAGGTGATGCGGCTCGATCCGCGAGCTGCGGTTACGGTGATCGAGCGCGGGCGCACGCTCTCGTACGCGGGCTGCAGCCTGCCGTATTACATCTCGGGCGTCGTCCGCGAACAGCGCGCGCTGGCCGTGACGCCGCTCGGAGAAGAGCGCGATTCGTCGCTGCTGCACGAGATGAAAAACGTCTGCACGCTCAACATGAGCGAGGCGACCGAGATCGACCGCGTGCGCAAGCAGGTGCGGGTCAAGCGACTCGTCGATGGCACCGAGCAGCTGATCCCCTACGACAAGCTCGTGCTCGCAACCGGCACCCGCGCCGTCGATCCCCGCATCGAAGGCGAGCAACTCGCCGGCGTCTATCGTCTCGATGGCGTCGTCAGCGCCGAGGCGATTCGCAGCGAACTCGAAGGCTCGGGCGCCAAGGACGTCGTCATCATCGGCGGTGGCCTCGTCGGCTGCTACATGGTCGAGCCGGTCGCGATGACCGGTGCGCGCGTGAGCATCATCGAACGCGACGACCACCTCCTGCGCGTCATGGATCACGAGTTCGCGATGCTCGCGGCGCGTCATCTGCGCGCTAGCGGCGTCAAGATTCACACGTCGGCGCGCGCGCTCGCCTTCGAGGGCGACAGCCGCGTACGCTCGGTGCGCCTCCAGGACGGGCGCGTACTTCCCTGCGACTTCGTCATCATCGCCGCGGGCCTCGAGCCCGAGACGCGCCTCGCGGAGCGCGCGGGCCTCAACATCGGCCCCACGGGCGCGATCTGGCGCGATGCCTCGCTGCGCACGAGCGATCCCGACATCTTCGCGATCGGTGACTGCGCGCAGAAGTTCAGCGCGATCACCGGGAAGCCGGACTGGATTCCCTCGGGCGGCATGGCCGTACGCGAAGGGCGACTCGCCGCGCTCAATGTCTGCGGCGGCGATGAAAAGGACCCGGGAATACTCGGCAGCGTCGTCATGCAGCTCTTCGGCATGACGGTCGCGCGCACGGGTTTCGGCGAAAGGCGCGCGCGCGCCGAGGGCTTCGATCCCGTCGTTGCGATCGTTCCCAGCCTCGATGCCGCGCACTACATGCCGACCGCGAAGCCCATCCTCGTCAAGCTCATCGCCGACCGCGCCACGGGGCGGCTGCTCGGCGCGCAGGGCATCGGTGAGGGCCGTCTTGCGAAACGCATCGATGTCGTCGCCGCCGCGCTCGCCAACGGCATGGACGTCGATCGCTTCTCGGTGCTCGATCTAGGTTTCGCGCCGCCGGTTTCCATCGCGATGGATGCTCTCCTCGCGGCGGCGAACGTGATTCGCAACAAGCGCGCGGGGCTCGTCGAGGGCATCGGCTCGGCGGATCTCGTTCATCGCCTCGCAGAGCCGTCGCCGCCGCTCGTCGTCGACGTGCGCATGGCTTCGGGGCATGGCCAGCGGCGCCTCGCGGGCAGCGTCAACATTCCGCTCGGCTCGCTGCGTGGGCGCTTGCACGAACTGCCGCGCGATCGCGAGATCGTCATCGTCTCGCGCACGGGGCTCAAGAGCTACGAAGCCGCGCTCATTCTCAAGGCCGCGGGATTCCCGACGCCGATCATGCTCGACGGCGGCCTGGAGTGCTGGCCTTACGACCTCGAACACCTCTGATCCGCACGCTCCGCGAGCCGGTTCCCCAGCGATCAATCGGCGCAGGGATGCGCGTGGCGGCGCATCCGCGCTCGCGAGTCCTGACCGAGCGGTCCTTCCGTCATCGCGATCGCCACGCCGGGCGTCTGGCCATCCTCGACCATGCGGTATCCCGAGACGAGATAGAAGACCGCCGTGCCCGGCGGCGGCACGTGGGCGTCGACGTGGGAACTCTGCGTGAGATCGCAGAAGCGTGCGGCGCCGCTGACCGTCGCGGGATCCTGCGTGGCATCGCCTGTCGTACGCAGGGTCTCCAGATCGCCGCGATAGAGGTGAAAGCGCGGGCGGGCGAGCGCGTCCTGCCAGGAGAGCGTCGTCCTGTCGGCGAAAGCGAGCGTCAGCGGGTCGGGGCGCTTGGCGATCGAGAATGGCCCGGAGACCGCGGATATGTTCGCGGCGCCGGTGTCGAGCGTGACGCGCAGATGCACGTCGTCGCCGTAGCGCGGCGGCACGATCCACGGATGGCGGCCATCGTCGACGAGTCCGGACGCGAGCGTTTCCCATGGGCCTAACGCGCCCGCGGCGGAAAGCTCGAGCGTGATGGTACCCGATGTTCCCGGGGGAACGGTGGAGATCCAGTCGATCGCCCGCTCGGAGCCGGCGAGCCAGCGACGGTGGGGCGAGGGATTTACGAGGCGTACGCCGAGCGCGCTCGCGGGCGAGGACTCGCGGTAGACGTGCACGACGTTGAGCGTGTCGAAGAGGCCCACGCGCTTCTCGGCGACGAGCACCATGTCCGGACGACCGTTGCGATCGACATCGCCGCCGGTGCGGAAGGCCGATGCGGTCCCGGGGCTCTCGGCGAGCGTGATCGACGCGATCGTCGTGAAACTCTGCCCAGCGCCGCCGTTGCCGAACACGTGGACCATCGCGTCGCCATAGGTGATGACATCCGCGTCGCCGTCGCCGTCCATGTCGTCGATCTGCGTGCGCTGGCACGTGCCTGTGTCGGGGACCGCGTCCGAGACACCCTGCCACGTCGCGTTGCCGCGCCAGAGCCACACTTCGGCATGGCCCGCGTCGGAGCAGTAGGCGAGGTCGTCGCGTCCGTCGCCGTCGAGATCTCCGGCGCTCGGCCCGAAGCGCCAGGAGAACTGCCCGATCGGCGGCAGATTGCCCTCGGTGGCCGTGAAGAAGCCCTCGCCGTCGCCCAGCCACACCGCGCCTTCTTGTTTCGCCGTCACGATGTCGAGATGGCCGTCGCCGTCGAAGTCGGCGAACTCGAAGACGTGGCCCGAGTTGCCGCCGAGGTAGCCGAACGAGCGCGGCCAGGTGCCATCGCGCCTATTGAGATGGACGTGCATGCCATCGCCAGAGCCGAACGACGACGATCCCACGTCGAGATCGCCGTCTCCGTCGACGTCGCCCAGATCCGTCGCGAACATCCCCCAGTCCTGGCCGTGCTGCGCGAGGCCGTCGTCCCACGGCGTCCACGCCAGCCCGGTGCCGTTGCCCTGCGCGACCTCGAACAACTGATCGCCGAGATCGGTCGCGGAGTAGTTGTGATGGATGCCGTAGGCCACGTCGACAGTGCCGTCGCCATCGACATCGCCGAGCGCGATGCCGCCGTAGCCGAGGTAGCCGGCGTGGCCGTGCACCCACGAGCCGAGGCCGTTGCCGAACCAGATCAGGATGCCCTCTTGATTCGAGCCGATGTTGGGATTGCCGTGATCGCCGACGGAGACGAGGTCGATATTTCCATCGCCGTTGACGTCGCCCATCTCGAACTCGGTGTCGCCTGCTTCGAGCCCCGGCTGGTCGAGGCCGACGGATGAATCGACGTAGGTGAGTGCTCGGGGCTCGGCGGCGCGGGCGGGGGATGGACTCGCGAGCGCCGCGGCCAGCCCGGCGACCATGAGGGCCCGCAGACGTCGCCGAGAGGCG
>CAZPJJ010000165.1:0-8546 GCA_964586535.1 uncultured Acidobacteriota bacterium
CACGCTCGCGGTCTCGCTGGGCGGCGTGGAGTCGCTCGTCGAGCATCCGGCGTCGATGACGCACGCCGGCCTGCCCGCCGAGGAGTTGCAGAGCGCCGGCATCACGCCCGGGCTCGTGCGGCTGGCGATCGGCTGCGAGGGCCTTGCGGACCTCCAGGCCGATCTCGCCCAGGCACTCGCCACGCTGCGATGACCAAGGCGCGCGGCGCGCGGGCGGCAGCGAAACCGCGCGCCGCGGATCTCTACCGCGAACCCCTGCTCTACGACGTGCTCCACACGCCGGGCACCGCGCGCGACGTCGACATGCTCATCCGCCTCGAGCGCCGCTTCGCGCGGCCGCCCGCGGGCACGCCGCGGCTCTGGCTCGAGCCCGCCTGCGGGACGGGCCGGCACCTTCGCGTCGCGGCGGCGCGCGGCATCCCCGCGCTGGGCTTCGACGCGAGCGAGCCGATGGTCGCGTTCGCGAGGGAGCGCCTGGCGCGCGGGCACGGCGCCGCGCGCGCGCGCGTCTTCGCGGCCGACATGACGGCGTTCGCCGCGCAGGTCGCGCCGCGATCGGTGACGTTGGCGTTCAACACGATCAATACGATCCGCCACCTCGCCGACGACGCCGCGCTCGCCCTGCACTTCGCGGAGATCGCGCGCGTCCTCGCTCCGGGAGGCGTCTACGCGGTCGGCATCGACCTCACGCTCTACGGACGCGAGCCGAGCGAGACGCACTTCTGGGAGGCGCGCCGCGGCGGCCTGCGCGTCACGCAGGAGATCACCTACGAGCCCCCCGCGCGCGGACGGGACGGCGACCGCCTCGAGCAAGTCACGAGCGAGATTCGCGTCGCGACCGCGGGCCGCCGCGAGCGCATCCGCGCGCACTACGCGCTGCGCACCTACGACGGCGCCGAGTGGCGCGCCGCGCTCGCTCGCGCGGGCTTCTCGATCGAGGGCGTCACCGACGGCAGCGGGCGCGACGCCGAGCCCCTGCCGTCGATCTATCGCGTCTTCGTGCTCGCGCCCTCGCCGTCGAGGCCGAGCGACGAGAGCCGCCGGTAGAGCTTCTGGCGCGTCCAGCCGAGGCGGCGCGCCGCTTCCACCTTGACGCCGCGCGCCGCCCTGAGCGCTTCCTGGATCGCGCGCTCTTCGAGATTCCGCGGCGCCGCGCGCGAGTGTCCGAGACAGCTCTGGATGTCGGCGAGGCCGATGCGCGGTCCGCTCGCGAGCGCGCTCGCGCGGCGCAGCGCGTGGTCGAGCTCGCGCACGTTGCCCGGCAGGTCGGCGAGCGAGAGCTCGCAGAGCGCCTCGCGTGTGAGGTGCCGTCCCGGGCCGAGGCCTTCGCTCGCGATCCGCTCGAGCAGCGTGACGACCAGGAAGGGCAGATCGGCGCGCGTCTCGGCGAGAGATGGCAGCCGCACCACGATGCCCGCGACGCGAAAGAAAAGATCGCGGCGGAAGCGTTCGGCGTGCTCGGGAGCGGCGAGGTCGTGCAGCGTCGCCGAGACGACGCGCAGATCGACGGCGATCGCCTCGCTCGCGCCGACCGGGCGGACTTCGCGCTCTTGCAGCACGCGCAGCAGCTTGCCCTGCGCGACGGGCGGGAGATCGCCGATCTCGTCGAGAAAGAGCGTGCCGCGATGGGAGCGCTGGATGCGCCCCGTGCGATCCGCGTGAGCGCCCGTGAACGCGCCGCGCCGCACGCCGAAGAGCTCCGCTTCGATCAGGTCCGCCGGCAGCGCGGCGCAGTTTTCGGCGACGAAGGGGCCGCTGCGCTGCGAGGCCACGTGGAGCGCCCGCGCGAGCACCTCCTTGCCGGTGCCCGTCTCGCCGACGAAGAGCACCGAGAGCGACGTCCGTGCCACGCGCCGCAGCACGTCGATCGTCGGCGCCAGCGAGGGGCGCGCGGCGAGCGCGGCGGCGAAAGGATCCGCGGCGGCGCGGCTCGCGAGGCGTTCGTCGAGCTCGGCGAGGGCGCGATCGAGCGCCGCGCGCAGCGTCGATCCCGGCGTGCCCGCGGCCGCGCGGACGAGCGCGAGCGCCGGCAGCGGCGCGCGCCGCCCGCCGGCGACGTAGCACTGCGAGCGCGAGACGACGACGCGCGCCTCGCCGGTGACGAGCGCCTCTTCCGCCGCGTGAAGCGCCGCGGTGGGCAGCGCGCGCCGCGAGAGCGATCCGGGCGCGAGGTCCTCGCCGACCAGCGAGAGCGCGACGACGCCCTCGCCCTGCGCGATCCACGGCGTCGCGCCCTCCGGATGCAGCGGCAATCGCGGCTCGCGGCGCCCGCTTGGCTCGAACGGCCCATCGCCTGTCATCATGGGGACTCCCTGGCTCGGATGAAGCGCCGCACGAACGCGGCGCGGCGAAGCGATCCTAACCAGACCGCGCCGCGAGCGAGCGCGACGGAGATCCACGATGTCCCGATCCCGCGAAATCGATGCATCGATGCGCTTCTCGAGGCTTCCCCTTCGCGCCGTGCTTTGCGCGTGCGCGCTCGTTTTCCCCGCGGCGCTGGCCGTCGACACCGTCGTCCTGCGCGATGGAAGCGAAATCGAAGGCCAGGTCGTGTCGCTCGACGCCGGCCGCCTCGTCGTCGATCTCACCGACGGCTCGCGCAAGAGCTTCGCGCGTGCCGACGTGCAGAGCATCGAGTTCGGCGAGCGCGAGATGCCGCCGATCAAAGCGCGCGTGATGGTCAACGAGAGCGACGACGAGGTGCGGCTCTATCTCGACGGCCGCGAGATCGCCTCGCCCGGCGAACTCCAGGCCGGCTGGATCGACATCGCGCCGCTCCTCGCCGAGGGAGCGAATCAGATCACCGCCGAGGTGCTCAACCAGGCGGGCACTTGGTCCTACCGCTGGACGATCGAGGCCGGCGGCCAGCGCCACGTCTTCTCCTGCGGACTGCGCGGCAAGACGGGCTGCATGCGCGAAGGCGGCACGGGACAGGAGCGCGGGACGATGACCGCGGGCCGCGCCTGGATCTACCTCAAGCGGCGCGCCGGCGAGGTGAAGCTCCAAGCCGAGGAGTGACGGGGCGCGCCCCGCCGCGACTCCTATAATGCCCGCATGTCCTCCTACCAACGCGGACCCTACGGCGGCGGCGCCACCATCATGATCCCGCCCGTGACCCCGATGATGAAGACGATCCTGATCGTCCTCAGCGTCGTGTTCGGGCTGCAGATGCTGGCGCGCGTCTCGGGCTTCGGCGGCGCGCTCGAAGGCGTGCTGGCGCTCGATCCGCTGCGAGTCGTCGGCAGCGCGATGGTCTGGCAGCTCCTGACCTACGCGTTTCTCCACGGCGATCTCTGGCACCTGCTCTTCAACCTGCTCGGCTTCTGGATGTTCGGCGGCGACGTCGAGCGCCTGCTGGGCAGCAAGGGCTTCCTGCGCTTCGTCGTGGTCTGCGCGATCGGAGGCGGCGTCCTCCATCTCGCCTACGCGCTGCTCACTGGCGAGGGACACGTGCGCGTCATCGGCGCCTCGGGCTCCGTGCTGGGGATCGTCGTCGCTTTCGCGGTTTTCTTTCCCTCGCGCGAGGTGTTCCTCTTTCCGCTCCCGGTGCCCATCAAGGCCTGGGTGATGGCACTCGTCTTCGCGGCCATCAATCTCTACGGGGCGATGGGCGCCAACGAGGCGAGCGGGGCGACTGCCTTCGCGGCCCACCTGGGCGGCATGGCGACGGGGTGGCTCTACATCAAAGGTTTCATCAAGCCCGGCGGGTGGCGCTTCCCGCGCTTCGGCGGCTCCAAGCGCCGTGGTTTCAAGGTGATCGAAGGTGATCGCCGTGATCCGTGGGTGCACTGACCGGGGTTAACCAGAACATAAAATCGGGCCACAGCCGTTGACGATTCGTACACTGGTGGGTCATAGTCCCTCGCGTCAGCCCGGCCCAGCGTGTTCGCCATGGGGTTCCGCACCCCCCAGCCAGCGCGTCAGGTCAGGTGGAAGAGCGGTCCTACCGGGGAAGAAGGCCGCTCGTGACCGGGAAGAGGTCCGTTAGCGAAAAGCGTTCTTGCGCGCCTGAGCGTCAGGGCTGCCGCAGCGCCGTCTTCGCGACGGGTTTCTCGACTCCGGGTGACTGGGAAGGAGCACCATGGAGAGCACCAACACCGAGAGGACCGTCCTCAGTCGCTACTTCACGGAGATCCGCGAGTACCCGCTGCTCACCAAGGACCAAGAACGCGAGCTCGCCGAGCGCGTCCAGGCCGGTGACAAGAGCGCGTTCGACAACCTCATCGCGGCCAATCTCTCGTTCGTCGTGAAGGTCGCCACCGAGTACCGCAATCTCGGGCTGCCCCTCGAAGACCTGCTCAACGAGGGCAACCTCGGCCTCATCGAGGCCGCTCGCCGCTACGATCCATCCAAGGGCACCAAGTTCATCACCTACGCGATCTGGTGGATCCGTAAGTCGATCCTCAAGGCGCTCGCCGAGCAGGTGAATCTCGTGCGCGTGCCCACCTACCAGATGAAAAAGGTGAAAGAAGTCCGCGAGACCGAGCGCACGCTGCGCCGCGAACTGGGACGCACCCCCGAGCGCGCCGAGATCTCCGAGCGCCTCGACGTGTCGATCAAGAAGGTCGACCAAGTGCTGCAGGTGCAGAGCAAAGAGATGTCGCTCGACGACACGGTCGGCAAAGAGACCAAGACGCCGGTCGGCGACTACCTCGTCGACAAAGACAGCGAGAGCCCTGAGGAAGAACTCCTCAAGCGCGAGGGCACCTTCCTCGTGACGGGCGCGATGGAGCACCTCAACGAACAGGAGCGCGTGGTCATCCGCCATCGCTTCGGTCTCGACGGCTGCCCCGTCCTGACGCTCAAAGAGATCGGCGAGCAGATGGGCGTCAGCCGCGAGCGCGTCCGTCAGATCGAGAGCCAGGCCAAAGAACGGCTCCGCCGCCTCTTCAATCGCCCGCGCCAGCAATCCCCCGCCACGCGTACCCACGCGTCGGCCGCGCTTCGCCGCAGGACCAACCTCGACTGATTAGGACGACGCCCCGACGGCAAGCGCCGGAGTGCTCTATGGGCGCTCCGGCTTTTTCGTGTCCTCGTCCCCTCGCGTGTTGGTGGGCGGGGGACCGGAGGGCATAGGGAACTCCGCGGCTCCCTGATACGATGCGCTGCCCGCACGTCCTCGGCCGATTCGGAACGACCCCACGGACTCTCCGTGCGGGGGAGACGCGCCGCCCATGAGCTTGACCGCCACGGTCGATGCCCTCGCGCGGGGCCTCCTGCTCGCTCGCGACGAGCGCGACGCGATCTTGGCGTGGGTGCGCGTTCAGGAGCCCGACGCCTCGGTGGTCGTCCTCGTATCCGGCGCGCCCAATGCCGCGCCGCTCGCTCTCGGCCGCGGCGATTACGGCTGGGAGTCGCTCGCCGTCCCGCCGCTTCCGGGCCTCGCGGCGCCGAAGGCGATCGAAGCGCGCCATCCGGGAGCGTCGCGCAAGGACGCGCTCGACGATCTGCTCTGGTCGTTGGGCGTCGGCGTGGCGGCCGTCCTGCCGCTGGAGCCCGCCGAGGGCGGCTGGCTCGTCGTCGGACGCGCCGAGCGGCCCTATGCCGCGGAAGAACTCGATCGCTTCGCGCACGCGACGCCTTTGCTCGGTCTCGCGCTGGTCACGCTGCATCGTCGCGGTCACGGTTCGAGAGAGATCGCGAAGCAGGCGCGCGAGGTCACCGAGCTCTTCGATCTCACGCGCACGCTCACCACGACGCTCACGATCGACGCCGCCGCTCAGCACGCGGCGATGACGACGCGCTCGCTGCTCGGCCCCGCGATCGGCGCGGTCGTCGTCGCGCGCGCGCCCGGCCTCGCCGCGCACGCGGTGACCTGGCCGGAGGACGCGTCGCACGCCGAGGCCGTGCGCCTCGCCGCCGAGGCGGCCTCGTGCACCGTCGTCGAGAAGGTCGTGCGGCTGCCGGCGCCCGCGGCGCGCACGTGCGAGCCCGAGTACGCGCGCTGGCAGATCTACGCGAGCCCCGAGGCGCCGCTGGCCCTCGCGCTGGCGTGGGCGGGCGAGCCTCCCGCCGAGGCACCGCGCGTCGCGCGCTCGATCGCCGCGTCGCTCGCGCTCTCGCTCGCGCGCTTCGAAGCGCAGACCAGCCACGAGGAGCGCCGGCTCGCGACGGCGATCGAGAATCTCCCGCTGGGCATCGTCGTCCTCGACCGCGCGCACCGCGTGCGCCTCGCCAACGAGGTCGGGCGCGTGCTCCTCGAGAGCGTCGACTCGTGGCCCGGCCGCGGCGAGGTGCTCACGCGCCTCGGCTCGGCGCCGATCCCGGCGGCGGGTTCCGAGACGCCGGGCGACAAGCCGCTCGAGCTCGAGGTGCTCTTGCCGGGCGGCGAGCGCACGCTCGTCGCGCGGCTCTACCAGCGCGCGGACGACGAACAGCGCGGGGCCGACGAGGCGGGCGACGTCGTGCTCGTGATCACCGACGTCACCGAAGAAAGGCGTCAAGCGCGGCGCTGGCTGCAAGTCGAGAAGCACGCCGCGCTGGGAGTTCTCATCGCGGGCATCGTCCACGAGATCAACAACCCGCTGGCGACGATCCTCGGCTACGCGCAGCTCCTCGCGAGCGGCCGCGGGCCGCGCGGAGAAGGCGAGGTGAACGCCGAGGAGCGCGCGTGGCTCTCGACCATCGTCGAAGAAGCGCAGCGCTGTCAGCGCATCATTCGAGACATGCTCGACGTCGCGCGCCCGCACGAGCCGGGCCGCCGGGCCGTTCTGGCTCCCGCGCTCGTCGAGAAAGCGCTCTCGCTGCTCGCGCACCCGATGCGCGGTGCCGGCATCGAAGCCGTGCTGCGCTCCGATCCGAAGGTCCCGCACGTCGCGGGCGATTCGGATGCTCTCCTGCGCGTGCTGCTCAACCTCATCACCAACGCCATGCACGCGCTCGAAGATCACCCAGGAACCCGTGTCGTCGATGTGCGCATCGAGCCCTCGAAGCGCGCCGGGTTCGTGGACGTCGTCGTCCGCGACAACGGCCCGGGTATCCCGCCCGAGCACCTCGATCGCATCTTCGATCCGTTCTTCACCACGAAGGAAGAAGGGCGCGGCAGCGGGCTCGGGCTCGCGCTCGTCGACGCGACCGTGCGCGATCACGGCGGCGAGATCGAAGTCGAGAGCGCTCTCGGCCAAGGCACGTGCTTCACGGTCAAGCTGCCGGCCGCTGGCGCCGACGCTCTCGAGCCCGTCCCGAGCCGCCGCGCCGGCGCGGCGCCCGCGGAGGCCCGGCTCGAAGGCCTGCGCGTGCTCATCGCGGACGACGAGCCCGCGATCGCCGAACTGCTGCGCGAGGTCCTCGAGAGCGCGGGCGCGCGAATCTCCCTTTTCCACGACGGGGCGAGTGCGCTGCGCGCGCTGGTCGAAGAGCCGCCCGATGTGGCGATCATCGACCTGCACATGCCCCAGATCGGCGGCGATCGCCTTCTCGAAGCCGTCGCCCGCGACGCTCCCGCGCTGGTCGATCGCATCGTCTTCGCGACGGGCGACCTGCGCAGCGCCGAGGGGCAGCCGCGCTTCACGCACCTCGGGCGCGCGTGCCTCGCGAAGCCCTTCGATCTCCGCGTCGTGATCGAGACGGTTCGCGAGGTCGCCCGCGCGAGCGCCGCGCGTCGCGACGAGCCGCCTGGCCGCTGATTGCGGCTATCCTGCGCGCCGATGAGCAAGCATCTCGTCGCCGGCACGGCCGGCCACATCGATCACGGCAAGTCGAGCCTCGTCCTCGCGCTGACCGGCACGGATCCCGATCGCTGGGAAGAAGAAAAGCGGCGCGGCATCACGATCGACATCGGTTTCGCGCATCTCGACCTGCCGGGCCTGCGCGTCTCGTTCGTCGACGTCCCGGGCCACGAGCGCTTCGTGCACAACATGCTCGCGGGGGCCACGGGCGTCGATCTCGTCGTGCTCGTCGTCGCCGCGGACGAATCCGTCATGCCGCAGACGCGCGAGCACCTGGCGATCTGCGACCTGCTCGGCGTGCGCCGCGGGATCGTCGCGATCACGCGCATCGACCTCGTCGAGGACGGCATGGTCGATCTCGTCCGCGACGACATCGCCGACCTCGTCCTGGGCACCTTCCTCGATGGCGCGCCGGTCCTCCCCGTGTCGTCGGTAACGGGCGCGGGCCTCGACGATCTGCGCGCGGCGATCGCGCGGCAGGCCGAGGCGCTCGAGGACATCGCCGCCGGACCCTGGCCGCGGCTGCCGGTCGACCGCGTCTTCGCGGCGCGCGGCTTCGGCACGATCGTCACGGGGACGCTGCAAGGGGGATCGCTCGCGATCGGCGATGTGCTGGCCGGCGCGCCGGGCCGCGTGCAGGCGCGCGTCCGCGGAGTGCAAGTGCATGGCGAGTCCGTCGAGCGCGCGGGCCCGCATCGCCGCGTGGCGGTCAACCTGCAGGGCGTCGAGCGCAGCGAACTCGAGCGTGGAGTCGTGCTCGCACCGCCCGGCCGCGCGCTGACGACGCAGGTCTTCGACGCGCTCGCGCGCGTGATCGCCGCCTCGCCGGCACCGCTCGAGGACGGCATGCGCGTGCGCGTCCACCACTACACCGCCGAG
>CAZPJJ010000166.1:0-8529 GCA_964586535.1 uncultured Acidobacteriota bacterium
ATCGTCGCTGCGCACGACGAGTTCGCTCGTCGTGATCGACGCGACGTAGAGCGAGGCCCTTGCGCCGCGCGGCGTGACGTGCGCGGTGAGACCGAGCTCGGGATTCGTCACCCAGGCGAAGGTCTCGCCGAGAGCGACGCGGGCGACGCCGCCGTCGAGCCGCGCGGATCCGCGGGTGTACGTGCCGGCCTCGTCGCCCTCGAGCGCGGTGTAGACGACCGCGAGATCGTCGCGGTAGGGGTGATTCTGCGCGAAGTTCTTGACTCCGCTGACGGTGAGGTTGCCGGGGACGAAGACCTCGTCGGCGATGCTCCCGCCGAGGTAGAGGTTGAGGTTGAGTGCGTCGAAGGTCCAGTCGCCCGCGTTGGGATTCGTGTTGGTATTGTCGAGGCTCAGGGTCGCCGTCGTGTCGACGGCGCTGTACGAGAAGCGGCCCTGGCCACTCTCGAAGAGGAGGTTGGTGTCCGACTCGCTCACCGTCGCGATAGTTCCAATCTCCACACTTCCGCCCTGCGCGGTGACATCGCCGGAGACTTGCAGATTGCCAGCTTCGTCGAGCCGCGCCGTCAGGAAATCGGTGCGTCCGTCGCGGAAGACAACCACGCCATTGCCGGGCTGTATTTCGATGATCGAGTCCCCGAATACGCTGATGGCGCCGTCATCCCGAGAGTCGCCAGCGTAGATCAACGCGTCGTCTGTGTTCGAATTGCCGATCGAATGAAACGAGACCTGGTCTGTCGAGTAGACGCGTGTGCCAGTTCCAAAGAAGAGATCGTTGCCGCCGATGGTGATGTCCCCGTCGAGATCCATGTCGTCGACCAAGGGCGGTAGGCGGCTCGAGTTGTGAAGTGAGCCGAGTACGACGGGGCGGTCGGGATCGCCCTGCTGAAAGCCGATCAGGACTTCGTCGCCGACCTCGGGGTTCCACTGCCGCTCGCCGAGCCGTCCCGGAGGCACCGCGACGCGTACCCAGCCGCTGGAGTTCTCGTTGGTGATTCCCGCGCGATCCCAGAGAAACTGCACCTTGACGCGACCATAGTTGTCCACGAAGGTCGTCTCGCCCGGCGGGCCCGTGATCTTCCCGTTGACGGGCCCCGCGACGACGGGCTTCGGTGATCGCCGCGGCGGCCGGAAGCGCGTGGCGTCGGGAATCGCAGCGAACACGTTGCCGTAGCCGATGCACTCCGGATCGGGATCGGCGAGCGCGAAATGGACGACGCGCGTCACGACATAGGTACCGCCGAATCCGGATCCGGTCGTGTCGCTGATCGTGACGCGGCGCCCGGCGCGCAGATCGGGGATGTTGCTCGTTCCTGACGTCTCGTAGCGGCGCGCCTGGTCGCGATCGATGATCTGCTGCGCGCGACTCGTCGCGCGAGACGAGTCGATGTCCTCGGCGAAGTACTCGTAGATCTCAGCCTTTCCCCCCACCGCGCTCGCCGTCCCTTCAGCCGGCGAAGCGGAGTTGATTTCGTAACCGCGTACGCGCGACGAGGCGGTATAGGTGCGGAAGCGCGTGTGGAAGGTGCCGATCGTCTCGCGTCCCGGGCTGGGATCGACGAGGTCGCCCTCGTAGGGATAGCTGCCGGCCAGCGCGGGAAACGCGGTGTTCGCGTCGCCGAAGACGACCTCGTCGCCGTCGGGCACCTCGCGGAAGTGGAAATGCAGCCCGTCTCCTTCGGCGAGCCTTCTCACGAAAGCGAGGTCGCTCTCGTCGTACTGGATCGTCATGTCGAGCGTGGGGTAGGAGCCGGTCGTCACGAACTGACGCGCCGCGATGCCCGCGGCGCTGAGCTTTGCGTCGATCGTTTCGAGGATGGACTCCGTTTGATTGACGGAGTAGCCCGCCGCCCGCGCGAGATCGGCGAGGCGGGGTTCGATCTTGGCGACGTAGAGACGCTTGCGCGTGACGGTGTCGAAACCGGCCAGACCGAACTCGGTGACGCGGCCGCTGTAATTCGTCGTGCCCGAATCGCGCGTGATCGTGACGCGGCCGATGCGGCCGATCTGCGCAGCCGCGTCGATCGCCGTCGTGCTTTCGAGGGAGACGAGGTACTCGAAGGGCGACGAGATCTCGTCGACGCCCACGAAACCCAGGACGCTCCCGGGTTTCGCGCCGTCGACCGTGAACGTCAGCTTGGCAGGACTGCGCGAGCAGTCGAAAGATCGCGGGTTCGCGAAGGGCAAGTCGGCGGGATCCGCGTAGCGAAGGCGGTCCGCGAGATCGCCGAGCGCGACGGCGTCGGGGGCGATCGCCGGGTCGCGCCACGTGGCCGCGCCGCTCGCATCGGAGGTGAGGACGCGGCCTTCCGCGGGCCCTCCGCCGGCGATCGAGATCGTTTCGTCGATCGACATGCTTTCGACCCTGAGTGCTCCCGACTTGTGCTGCGCGGTCGATGACGTGTCGAGGAAGCTCGCGGCCCCACGACCCTCGAGCGCCGTCGCGTTGTGCGCGTAGGGCGTCGCCAGCAGGCGCACGCGCGGAGCGAGCGTCTCGCCGTCGATTTCGACCTCGAGCCAGACCTCCGCGAACGCGGCGAAGACCTGCGAGAGCGCCGCGTACGTACCTGGCCCTGAGCCATCGGCGACCGCGCCCGTTCCGAGAGCGACGGAGAAGAGCCCGCCCGCGACCTGCACGGCGCCGCTACCCGCTCCGAGGTGCTCGTCGACGAGGATCTCGCCGCCCGCGACCTCGGCGTCGAAGAAGCGGAAGCGCATGTCGAACGCGCCGTCGCGCGGAGCGCCGGAGGCGTCGCGAAGCACTCCTTGGTAGTTGATGGCGTCCGGAGTGCCCGCGGCCCAGGCCAACGGGGTGAGAAGCGCCGCCAAGACGAGCCAGTACGTCCTGCGCATCGACATGTAGTCCTCTCTGGTGGCAATCCGTCGATTCACGGGCAGGCCGTGCCGGCGCGGATCGTTCCGTCGCTGGCCGAGCCCTTCGTTCCTTCTTCGTCGAGGCGGTTGGCGATGGTCGCGAGATAGAAGAAGCCCGTGCCGGGCACGGGCAGGTCGGGATCGAACGCGGCGGGTGAGGGAAGATCGGTTTGGAGGCATGCACCGTAGGAAAGGCTCGGAAGGCCGGAGAGCAGCTCACGGTAGAGCCGGTAATTCGTTGCCGAGCGATCGCCGCTCCACGCGAGATCGGTCTTGGTGGTGAAGCGGAGCTGCGTCGCCTCGCCGGGCGGCCGGTAGCCCGACGTGAACCCCGTGTCGGAGAGCACGCCGCCTCCGTCGACTGCGGGAGCGGCCGCGGCTTCACCGATCGCATCGAGCGTGACGTGGAATCGCGCCGAGACCGCGGTTGCGCCGGCCGACGGTCGTCCGCCGGCGTTCACCACCCCGCCCTCGAGCTGGAAACTCTCCGACTGCTGCGCCGCGGCAAGCGGGAGCGTCGCGAGCGTGATCGCCATGGCGGTCAACCAGTTCATCGCTTCCCCTCTCCGGCCCGTGCCTGTGGGCGGGAATATCCGGTGGAGTCGTGCGCTGGCAAGGCGTCCCTCCGCGGTTGGGGGGAGAAACGGCGGAGCTACCGGGTTTGCTCAGCGAGGCGTCGATGACGGCGAGGCTGGACGAGTGTTAGCGCGACTTCCGTGCGGCGCCTCCCCGCCGTTGCGGTCACGCGGACCTGGCTCCGCTGGGACCCTCTCGAATCCACGCGCGGACGCCACGCGAAGCGGCGCCACCTCGCCCTTCGCCCACCCTTGTTCTCGGTGATAGCCTCGCAGCCGGTTCGACCTCCGCGAAGACGGCCCATGAAGACCCAGTGCCCAACGTCCGCACACCACCCGCCGCCGCGCCCTCGTGCCGTGAGCGCGCGTGCGATGGCGCTCTGTCTGCTGGGGCTCACCTACGCGGTTCCCTCGTTTGCCTGGGTGGCCTCGATCGCGCCACGGGTCTTCGGCGCGGCGCCGCGCATGGCGTGCATTTGTCGCGACGGCCACCAGGACGAGTGCCCGCACTGCAAGAAGGCCCGCTGCCCCGCGTGCTTGCAGCGCGCCCACACGCATCCGCCCGCGGACGCGCGACAGGGCGCTGCGGATGACGCGCGCACGTCGCAGCCGGCGCTCTCCGCGCCCTGCATCTGCGGCGCGCCGGTCGAAGCGCTGGTCACGCCGGCCCGCGTCGCGCCGCATCTGCTGACGTTCACGCCGGGGCTCGCGCAGCCACCGGCCGCCGACGCGCGCTTCGAGGCGGCGGTCGGCTCGCGCTCCGTCTTCGACCCGGAGCCCCCGCGCAAAGTCCCGCTCTCCTCGATCACGTCGCTGCTCTGACGCGCTTCTCGCGTCCATCGACCGCCGACTCGTGTCATGCGGCCCACCCACCGGGCCCAGGAGAGAGACATGCCTGGATTCTCGTGGCGCGAGCCGTGGGGCGGCGTTGCCGCCTGCGCGCTCGCGATCTGCCTCTTTTCATGGGCGGCCGCTCCCGCTCGCGGGAGCGACACCCCTCCTGTACCCGCGCCCCCGCCCGCGCCGGTCCTCGAGGAAGAGGTCGATGTGCGCGGCCAGGCCGACGGCCCGGGCGTGATGCGCGTCCCGGCCACGGCGCTAAGCGACCCGCGCGCGACCAACGTCGCGATCGCGCTCGCCTCGCTGCCCGGAGTCGCGAGCGTGCGCCGCGCGGCGGACTCCGCGGAGCCCGTCGTGCGCGGTCTCGGCTGGGAGCGCGTGCCGGTGAGCGTCGGTGGCTGCGAGATGCACGGCGCGTGCGTCTCGCGCATGGACACGCCCGCGAGCACGCTCCTCCCCAGTGCGGTGACGAGCGTCGTCGTGGCGACGGGGCTCCCCTCGGTGACGATGGGTCCCGGCGGCACGGGCGGGCGCGTCGTGGCCTCGCTCTATCCGGCTGCGCCGCCTTCGCCAGGGCCGGCGGCCGGCGGCGATTCCATGTCACCCGCGACGCGGCCCCGCTTCTGGGCGGATCTCGGCTGGGATGGCGCGCGCTCGGGCGTGCGCGGAGGCGCCGGCGTGCAGGGCGCGATGCTCACGCTCGCCTACCGCGCGGGGCTCGAGGCGGCGAGTCTCGACGACTACGACACGCCCGACGGGCGCACCGTGCCCGCGTCGCACGACGAGCGCGCGGCCTTCGGCGCGTTGACGTGGAAACCGCGGCCGGCGTCAACGATCAGCGCGGCGCTCATGCGCGTCGACAGCGACGACCAGGACTTCCCCTCGCTGCCGATGGATTCGGAACTCGTCGATCTCGACCACGCGTCGCTCGAATGGCGCGAGCGGCTCGGCGCGGGCGGAGGCCTTGCGCTGGTCGTGCGGGCGGGACTCGCGAACGTCGACCACGTGATGAGCAATGCCAACAAGCCGAATCGCACGTCGCAGATCGCGCGCTCGGTCTCGAAGGCGGACAGCCTCACGGCGAGCGCCGCGCTCGAGATCCCGCTCGGGACGACGGCGACAGTGACCGCGGGCATCGACGGATCGACGCTCGCGCGCGACGCGGAGCGCACGCGCACGATGCTGATGAACGGGCGTGTCTTCCGCGACCATCTCTGGCCCGACGCGCGTCAGGAACAACAGGGCGCCTTCGTCGAAGCGACCTACGCCCCGGCGACGAGCTGGGAATGGCGCATCGGAGTCCGTGGCGATCGCCTCTCGTCGGAAGCGCGCGCCGCGGACGATCCGGGCATCGGCGGCGGATCGGTGCGCGACGGCTACGTGCGGATCTACGGACCCGCCGCGGCGGTGACGGATCGCGACGAGTCGCTGCTCTCGGGCAATGCGCGCGTGACCTGGCGCGGCAGAGCGGGGCTCCAGCTCTACGCGGGCGCGGGCGTCACCAACCGTGCCGCGGGGGTGACCGAGCGCTACTTCGCTTTCGCGCCCGCGCCCGGCGGCTACACCGTCGGGAATCCCGCGCTCGAGGCCGAGTCGAAGCGCGAGCTGGAAATCGGCGCGCTCGTCGACAGGTCGCGCGTCTCGCTGCGCGTGTCTGCCTTCGCGCACGACGTCGACGATTTCATCCTGCCGACGACGGTCGATCGTTCCGACGTCGATGGCGACGGGCGCATCGACCGTGTCTTCGGCTACGTCAACACCGATGCGCGCCTCGCGGGCGGCGAGGTTGCGGCGGTGTTCACCGTGACGCCGCGGCTCGTCGTACCGGCCAGCGCTTCGGTCGTGCGTGCACGCGACACGCGGCGCGACGTGCCGCTGTCCGAGATTCCGCCCTACGAAGCGAACATCGCGCTGCGCGCGCTGCTCGACGGGCGCGGGCGGCACAGCGTCGAGGTGGGCGCGCGGGCCGTCGATCGCCAAGCGCGCATCGATCCCGACTTCGGCGAGGACGAGACGGCGGGCTTCACCGCGTGGTACGTCGCGAGCCGCATCGCGCTCGGCGAGCATTTCCACCTCGACCTGCGCCTCGACAACCTCTTCGACCGCGCCTACAACGAGCACCTCACGCGCGAGGTCGTGCTGCCCGTCGGCGGGCTCGCGGCGGGCGACGAGGTCGACGAGCCGGGCCGGCGGCTCAGCGTGCGTCTGTCATACAGCAAGTGATCGTCACGGGTGAAGGCGTGGCCTCACGAGATGCCGCGCCATCGCCCGCTTCTCCCTGTCGCCGCCGCGGAAGGCATTCGTCGCTTGCTTCGCCGCGGCGGATGAGTTCTCATGGATGTGCTTCGCCGCCGAGTCGCCCACGCGATTCTCACTCGCGGCGCAAGGGGGAGTCCATGCCAGTATCACCGTCGTCCAACGCGCATCGCACGTTCCGCAATTCTCATCTCGCGCTGATGCTCGCGCCCGCCATCGCCGCCGCGCTCTTTGCGTTCGGTTCGTTCGTGACGATCGCCGAGGAAGGCGATCCTGCGCAGCCCGCCGGCCTGCGCACTCAGCAGATGCCCGCGGAGCGCCCGGCGGTCGCGCCGCTCGATCGCTGGCGAGCGGTCACCGAGGAAGCGAAGCTCGCGCTGCGCGAACCGGACACCGCGGCGCGCATCGCCAAGCTCGAGGAGTTCCTGACCAAGCACCCGGATCACGAGGATCTTTCGGAGGTCCACGAGGCGCTCGCGAAAAGCTACCTCGACAGGACGGGCTTCGACAAGGCGCGGGTCGCGCAACTCTTCGAGAAGGTTGCCGCGGACGAGCAGTACTACTGGCGCCTGCTGCGCATGGTTGACGAGCACTACCTCGAGCACGAGCTTCCTCTGGACTCGGCACAACGCATTCTCGATCGCGCGCGCGCGAAGATCGACGAGGAGCGCGCGAAGCTCGAGCGTGAACATGACGAAGCGAGAAAGCGCAGCGGAGTGCGTCAGCTCGACTACTACGCCGCGCAGACGATCGCGGCCGACGGCATGGTACGTCTGGTCCACGGTGACAACGACGGCGCGATCGCGGCCTTCGACCGCGCGGAGGGCGCGAGGAAGAACATTCCGAGCAACTTCGTCGCGTACGACGAGAGCGGCGAGAAAGCCTTCGTGCTGCCCACGGGCGGGACCGACGACGAGCGGCTCGCGCGCTCCCTCGCGGCACTGCGCTCCGGCAACAAGGTCCTGGCCGAGAGCGAGTTCGGCGCGATTCGCGGGCATTTTTCTGATCCGCTGCGGCGCGCGTGGCTTCGGGAAGTGCGTGAAGGCCTCGGCGTGAAGCTCCCTCCCGGCGTCGAGATCACGGGCGCGCCCACGGCGGCGCAGAATTTCCAACTCACGAGCCTCACCGGCGAGAAGGTCGCGCTCGCCGACTACAGGGGCAGCGTCGTGCTCGTCGCGTTCTGGGCGACGTGGTGCGGGCCCTGCCGGGAAGAGCTGCCCATCCTGCAGAAATTCGCCGACGAGCACGCTCAGGACGGGGTCAAGCTGCTGACGATCAACATCGACCGCTTCGATGCGCGGCCCTCGGTGCAGCCGTTCATGGAAGAGAACGGCTACCGATTCCCCGTGCTCTACGAAGAGCCGGAGCAGCTCACGGGCTACAACTATCGCGCGATTCCCGCGCTCTACGTCGTCGATCGCGACGGCATGATCGCGGAGGCCCGCACGGGGTACGACCCGAAGTTCAAAGAGAAGCTCACCGGTAAGGTGCTCGACATCGCGCGCGGCAAGCCGACGCCCGGCCGACTGCTGGCGCGCGTCGAAGTCGCGCCCAAGGGTTGGGGCTCGCTGTGGCAGCGCCCGGTCGAGGGCGACGTGGCGGCGATCGCGATCGCGCCCCCCATGGGCGACGCGCCCGGAGAGATCGGCTACTTCGGCCGCAACAGCTTCTTCCGCGTCGACGCGAAGGGGCAGGAACTCGGCGCGCGACCGCTGCAGGGTTGGGGGCAATCGCTGCGCGCCGCGGATCTCGACGGTGACCTCTCCCGCGAGTGGGTGCTCGGCGGCTACTACGACGTGAAGGTGCTGGACGATCGCGGCGAGGCCTATTGGGAGCACGAGTTCGGCGACAGGATGGCCGTGGTCGATGTGATCCCCGCGCAGGGGACGGCGATGGGCGGTCTCGTGCTGGGCGTCGGCGACGAAGTGCTCGGTTACGCGCACATCCCGAAGGAACGCTGGAAGGCCGGTCCCTTCGAGAGCGC